>JBNKHB010000038.1:0-14823 GCA_050290125.1 Robiginitalea sp. | reverse complement strand
AGCAACTGGTCCTCGGCAGCATTGTATTTTTCCTTGAGTCCGTCCAGCACGGCGGCGATCCGGGCGGTATCCGCACCCTTTTCCCTGAAATAGTGTCCGAGCGGACTCCAGGCCATCGCCGTGCGGCCGGCTCCGAGGCAGTCGTCCAGCACCCCGTCGAACAGGGCCTGCCGGGCGGTAAGCGAGCACTCGAACTGGTGAGCCTCCACCGGCGTAGCCGTTTCGATCAGGGCGATCTGGGAAGGGGTGAAATTGGATACCCCGAAGGACCGGACTTTCCCGGAAGCACGCAGGGCGTCAAAGGCAGCTACCACCTCGCCGGGCTCCATCAGCGGACTCGGCCGGTGAAGCAGCAGGAGGTCCAGGTAGTCGGTCTGCAGGTTCTTCAGCGCCTGTTCGGCGGACCAGACGATGTAATCCCGGTCGTACTGGTAATGCTTGATGCCCACAGGACGGGCGTCACAGACGTACTGGATGCCGCACTTGCTGATCAGCTCAATGTCCTCCCGGGGAACAGAGCTCTGCCCGAAGGCCTTCCCGAACTCGGCTTCCGTGGTATAGCCGCCGTAAATATCCGCATGGTCAAAGGTGGTGATCCCCATTTCCAGGCACTGCTGCATCAGGCGCTCCATTTCGGCCGTGGAAAACCCTCTTCCCCATGCACCCCAGGTCATGGTCCCGGCAATGATCCGGGTGTATTCTTTTGGCTGCTTCATAGGGCTATGAAAGTAGAAAGAATATCCCTTAAAAGCATCATAAAACTTGGGGTTTTCCGCTATTTTTAACCAATCGTTAACAGGCGGTCGCCAAATAAATTTTCAATTTGCGAGTTGCAATCAAATCAACCAAATGACGTACAATTACTAAACCCTTTTTATGGAAGATACCAGTGCAGTAGACATTAGCGCGGTGAACGAGAAAATTGCCCAGGAAAGCGCTTTTATCGACCTGCTGATCCAGGAAATGGACAAAGCCATCGTAGGCCAGCGGCATATGGTGGAGCGATTGCTTATCGGATTGCTGGGGCAGGGGCACATCCTGCTGGAAGGCGTGCCCGGCCTGGCCAAGACCCTGGCCATTAAGACGCTGTCAAAAGCGGTCAAGGGCAGCTATTCCAGGATCCAGTTTACCCCGGACCTGCTCCCGGCCGACGTGATCGGTACGCTTATTTACAACATCAAGGAAAACGATTTTTCCATCAAGCGGGGTCCCATCTTTGCCAACTTTATACTGGCGGATGAGATCAACCGGGCGCCCGCCAAGGTGCAATCGGCATTATTGGAAGCCATGCAGGAACGGCAGGTGACCATCGGCGACGAGACGTTTCCGCTGGATGAACCCTTCCTGGTTATGGCCACCCAGAACCCGGTGGAACAGGAAGGCACCTATCCCCTTCCCGAGGCCCAGGTAGACCGCTTTATGCTGAAGACGGTGATCGACTATCCCCGGATGAACGAGGAGCAGCTCATCATCCGACAGAACCTGAAAGGAGAAGTGCCGGACGTCCGCCCGGTGGTGAGCCTGAAGCAGATCCTGAGCGCCCAGAAAGCCGTCCGTGAAGTGTACATGGATGAAAAGATCGAAAAATATATCCTGGACATTGTTTTCGCCACCCGTTATCCGGAAAAATACCAATTGGCGGGACTTAAGCCGCTCATCAGCTTCGGGGCCTCCCCCAGGGGCAGTATCAATATGGCCAATGCCGCCAAGTGCTACGCCTTTATCAGGCGGCGCGGCTACGTAATCCCGGAAGACGTTCGGGCCGTAGTCCACGACGTGCTTCGCCACCGGATCGGCATCACCTACGAGGCAGAGGCGGAAAATGTCACCTCGGAAGAGATTATCAACCGGATCGTCAACGAGATCGAGGTCCCCTGAGACCTGCCCGTCAAGGCAGACCCTGGCTCGCTGCAACGTCCGGTTAACCCCCGATTCCCGAACGGACTATGGATACCAAGGAACTCTTAAAGAAAGTACGGAAGATCGAGATAAAGACCCGGCGCCTGTCGGATCATATCTTCGGCGGGGAGTACCATTCTACCTTTAAAGGCCGCGGCATGACCTTCAGTGAGGTCCGCCAATACCAGTACGGGGACGACGTTCGCTCCATCGACTGGAACGTTACCGCGCGTTACAACGAACCCTTTGTCAAGGTTTTTGAGGAGGAGCGGGAGCTTACGATGATGCTGATGGTGGACGTGAGCGGTTCCGAGTTCTTCGGAACCGTGGAACAGTTCAAGCGGGAAATCCTGACGGAAATCTCGGCGACCCTGGCATTCTCGGCGCTGCAGAATAACGACAAGGTGGGCCTGATCCTCTTCTCAGATGAAGTGGAGCTGTTCATCCCGCCCAAGAAAGGGAAAAGCCATGTGCTGCGGATCATCCGCGAGCTGCTGGAATTTGAACCGCGCAGCCACCAGACGGATCTGTCGGAGGCGCTCAAGTTCCTGTCCAACGTCATGAAGAAGAAGGCTATCGTCTTTGTGCTTTCGGATTTTATGGCGGAACAGTACGAACACACCCTGCGGATTACGGGCAACAAACACGATGTAACCGGAATCCGGGTATTCGACCCGATGGAAGCGGAGATCCCCAACCTGGGGATGGTGCCCATGCAGGATGCTGAAACCGGACAGATCCGGCTGGTAAATACCCAGTCGCGCGGGCTGCGGCGGCACTATGCGGAACACTATCTCGAGCGCGTGGACTACTTCCGGGACACCTTTACCAGGGCGGGCTGCGGGATCCTGGATTGCCGGGTAGACGAGAGTTACGTTAAAAAATTATTGGGTTATTTCAAAAGACGCGGCTGATATGAGCACGCTGCCACATATTGGGATCGGCAAACCCGGACTCCTTTGCAGGAGCCTGCTCCGGGCGTGTCTCCTGTTGTGGGTGCTTGCAGGCGCTGCCCAGCAGCAGCCCCGGATCACTTCCGAGGCGGATACCACTTCCATCCGTATCGGTGAGCAAATCCGTTTCACCGTTCGGGTAACCGCGGACACAACGGCTCAGGTGATCTTCCCGGAAGGCCAGACCTTCTCCCCGCTGGAAACCGTGGAGGCCTTCAAAACGGACACGGCCCGCAGGGACGGCCGGATGGAGCTGATCAAAACCTATGCCCTGACCCAGTTCGATTCCGGGGCGTATTTGCTGCCCAGCCAGCGGATCGAGGTAGACGGGGTGGGGTACTTTACGGATTCCCTCTTTGTAGGCGTGGCCACCGTGCCTGTGGATACGCTCCAGCAAAAAATGTACGACATCAAGCCGCTCATCGAGGTGGACGGCAGCGGCCTGGGCTGGCTTAAATGGCTGGGCTGGGGGCTCCTGATCCTTTTGTTGCTGGGCGGGGCGTTTTACTGGTTCGTGCTGCGGGAGAAACCGCTCTCGGAAGAAGAGCAAAAAGCACTGTTGCCCCCCTTTGAAAGGGCCATGAACGAACTGAAGGAACTGGAGCAATCGCCCTATCTGATCCGCGACGAGTTCAAGGAATACTATACGGCCCTTACTGAAATCGTACGCCGTTACCTGGAGGACGAGGTCCATGTAAGCGCCCTGGAGAGCACTACCGACCAGCTCATGACCCGCATGGAACTCCTGATGGATTCCGGGGAACTGAATCTGGAACCGGGAACCCTCCGGGAATTCAAAAGTGTCCTGGAAACGGCGGACCTGGTAAAGTTTGCCCGTTCCAGGCCGGCGGTGAGCGCCGCGGAAGCCGACCGCGGGAGGATCGAACGGGTGATGGTCAACACGCACGAAGCCATCCCGGAGCCCACGGAGGAAGAATTGATGGAACAGGAAGCCTACCGGGAAGCCCAACTGAAACAAAGGAGGAAAAAACGGCTGTGGATCGCGGCCGGGAGCCTGGCGGGCCTGTTGCTGATCGGGGCCCTGGGCACCATTGGCTATTACGGATTCCATACCGTACGCGACAACGTATTGGGCACCCCCACCAAATCCTTGCTGGAGGGCGACTGGATCGCCAGTTCCTATGGGTATCCGCCCATTTTGCTGGAGACCCCGGAAGTCCTCTACCGAAAGGAAGCCGAATTGCCGGCGGAAGCAGCCGGCACCATCCGGGATATGGACGTCTTTGCCTACGACAACCCGCGTGCCGGTTTTTCCGTTTTCGCCAGCTCCACGGTATTTGCGGACCCTCAGACGGAACCCGATTTTGAGCAGGGGGTGGAACGCGTGCTGGAACGGTTCGAGCAGTCGGGGGCGCGCAATCTGATCACCAAACAAGAATCCTTCACCACGGTTTCCGGGGTGGAGGGCATAAAGGTTTACGGCTCAGGCCGCTTTCAGGTGCCCGATTCGAACGAGACCATAGAAGGCGCTTACGCCATCATCGTTTTTGGAGGGAATGGGTTTATGCAACAACTGGTCCTCTCCTGGAAGGATAACGATCCCTACTCGGAAGCCATCGTGGAACGGATCCTGCAATCACTGGATGTAAAAACGGCTGTATGATCGGCAATAATATCACATTCGCCAACCCCGAGTTCTTCTGGCTGCTGCTGGCACTGCCGGTGGCCCTGCTGTGGTATGTGCTGAAGCGGAACAAACAGGGCGCCACCCTGCGGATATCCAGCCTGAAGGGCTTCGGCGCCAGGGGTATGTTGAGCCGCCTGCGCCCGGTTACCCTGGCGCTCCGCCTGTTGGCCCTGGCAGCGATCATCGTGGCCATGGCTCGGCCGCAGACCCAGGATATATCAACGAGGACCAAGACCACGAAAGGGATCGATATCGTGATGGCCATCGACGTGAGCTCCAGCATGCTGGCGCGGGACCTGAAACCGAACCGCCTCTCGGCCCTCAAGGAGGTGGCTGCCGAATTCATCCAAAAGCGGCCCAACGACCGGATCGGCCTGGTGGCCTATGCCGGCGAAAGTTATACCAAGACCCCCGTAACCACGGACAACAGCATAGTCCTTGGGGGGCTCAGGGAGATCACCTACGGCCAGTTGAACGACGGCACGGCCATCGGAATGGGGCTGGCCACCGCGGTAAACCGCCTGAAGGAGAGCGAAGCGATCTCCAAGGTAATCATCCTGCTTACGGACGGGGTGAACAACGCGGGCTTTATCGAGCCGCAGACCGCCGCAGACCTGGCCCTCGAATACGGCATCAAGACCTATACGATCGGGTTGGGGACCAACGGCAATGCCCTGTCGCCCATCGGCTATAACCCGGATGGCTCTTTCCGCTACGGCATGCGGCAGGTGGAGATCGACGAAGCGCTGCTGGAGGAGATCGCCGAGGTAACCGGAGGCCGTTATTTCAGGGCCACCGACAACGAATCCCTGGAGGCGATCTATGATGAGATCAATAAGCTCGAAAAAACCGAGATCGAGGAGTTCCGCTATTACAGGTACGAGGAAAAATTCAGGTCCTGGGTATTTCTGGCCGGAGCGCTGCTCCTGCTGGAATGGGTCCTGAGATTTACCCTGTTCCGAAGTTTTATTTAAGGCAAATGATACAGTTAGACGAACCCGATTTTTTCTACCTGCTGCTGGTCATACCGGCACTGGCGGTGCTGTACGTTGTCCATCATTTGTGGAAGCGGCGGGTACAGCGGCGCTTTGCGGATTCGCGGCTGTTGCGGCGGCTCGCTCCGGATCGTTCGCTGTTCAAACCACAGCTCAAACAGCTGTTGTTCCTGGGTGGCCTCGCCCTTTTGGCCGTGGCCCTGGTCAATCCCAAAATGGGCACCAAACTGGAAACCGTCAAGCGCGAGGGCGTGGATATCGTATTTGCCGTTGACGTCTCCAAGAGCATGCTGGCCGAGGACATCGCGCCCAACCGGTTGGAGAAGGCCAAACGGCTCGTGTCCGAGATCATCAACGAATTGGCCAGCGACCGGGTGGGTATTATAGCCTATGCTGCCCAGGCTTTCCCGCAACTGCCGATCACTACCGATTACGGGGCGGCCAAGATGTTCCTGCAAAGCATGAATACGGATATGCTTTCCTCGCAGGGCACCGCCATAAACGAAGCCATTGAGCTGGCCGCAACCTACTTTGACGACGAACAGCAAACCAATCGGGTATTGTTCATTATTTCGGACGGGGAAGACCATTCGGAAGGCGCCGTCATGGATGCCGTGGAACTTGCTACGGAGCAGGGGATCCTTATCTATACCATCGGGGTGGGAAGCGAAAAAGGCGGCCCGATCCCCATCAAGCGGAACGGGGTGCTCGAAAGCCTGAAAAAGGATATGGAGGGCGAGGTGGTCATCACCCGGCTGAACGAGGAAATCCTGGCGGACATCGCCTCTGAAGGAAACGGGGAGTACATAGACGGCAGCAATACCGGCGAAGCGGTGGCGGCTATCAGCGCTACCCTGCAACAAATGGATAAAATGGAATTCGAAGCCAAACAATTTGCGGAATTCAAGGACCAGTTCCAGTGGTTCCTGGGCGGTGCATTCCTGTTGTTGCTGCTGGATATCTTTGTGCTGGAACGCAAGACCGCCTGGCTGCGGAAACTCAATTTGTTCAACGAAAAACAGGCGGCCTGATATGAGAACGCATTTGTACTTGTTGCTGTGCTGCCTGCCGCTGGCCTCCTGGGGCCAGGCCGGTCCGGAAGCGGATCCGGCTGCGTACCGAGCTTCCCGCGATCTCACGGCCGAAGCCAATAAAGAACTGGCAGAAGATAAATTCCCGGACGCGGAGGCCAATTACAGGAGGGCCATTGCCAAAAGTGACCGGAACACGGTGGCACCATATAACCTCGGCAACGCATATTACCGGGATGAGAGTTACGGCGAAGCCTTTGGCCGTTTCCGGGAAGCCGGCGAGAAGACAACTGAAAAACCCAATAAGCACAAGGCCTATCACAACATGGGCAATGTGTTTATGAAGCAGAAGGATTACCAGCAGGCCATAGACGCCTATAAGGAAGCGTTGCGCAACGACCCGACGGACGAAGAGACCCGCTATAACCTGGCCCTTGCCAAGGAACTGCTGAAAAAGGATCCGCAGCAGCAACAGGACAATCAGAACGACGAGCAGCAACAGGACCAGGAGGAACAGCAGGAGCAGAATCAGGACCAGGGCGAGAACGAGGAGAATCAGGACAACCAGCAGGAGCAGGACCAGCAACAGGACGGCGGCGAATCCGAACAGGAGGAAAACAAGGAGGGTGACGGCGACCGGAAGGAGGAGCAGGACCGCAATCCGGAGCAGCAGGAAGAGCAACAGCAACAGCAGCGGCCCAACCAGCTGTCGCCCCAGCAAATCCAGAACCTGTTGCAGGCCATGGAGAACGAGGAAAAGAAGGTGAAGGAAAAAATTGATGCCCAAAAGGTTAAGGGGCCGCAGGTAAAAACAGAGAAGGACTGGTAGGATGAAACGGCTCATATGGATCATAGCGTTACTGATCGCGCTCCCGGCGGGGACGGTCCTGAGGGCACAGGATTCGGAGGAGGTATCCTTTGAATTAAAACTGAGCAAGGAACGCCTGGGCGTAAACGAACGCCTGAGGGTGGAATTTGTAATGAATAAGGACGGGGACAATTTTGTCCCTCCGGATTTTGACGGTTTCCGGGTATTGATGGGGCCGTCCCAGTCCATCAGCTCCTCCTGGATCAACGGGGTGCGCACCTACTCCAAGACCTATTCCTATGTGCTGGAACCACAGGCCAAGGGTACCTTTACCATTGGACAGGGAACCATCGTGATCTCGGGAAATATTTACAAGACCGTCCCCAAGACCGTTACCGTTACCGAAGCGGTGGACAACCCGAACGGCAGCCCGTCGGTGGACGATGTGGCCGAAGCCAACCTGCACCTGGTAGCGGAGGTCTCCAAGACCACCCCCTACATGAACGAACCCATCAGCGTGGTCTACAAGCTGTATTTCAGTTCTTCGGTGGGCGTTTCCAACTTCCGGCCCCTGGACAACCCCAAATACAATAATTTCTGGAGCCAGGAGATCCCCTTCAGCAAATACAATATCGAGAACGGCACCTTCCAGGGGCAGCCCTATCGCTTTGTGGTGCTCAAACGGGTAGTGCTGTATCCCCAGAAAAGCGGCACGCTGGAGATCGAACCCCTGGCGCTGGAGGTCTCTCTGGAGGTCCCTACGGACCGGCGGAACTTCTTCGGCGAACGCATCTATGCCAACACCAACCGGAACGTTTCCGCCGGCAAGCGCACCATCCAGGTAAAACCCCTGCCCGAAGCCGGACGTCCGGAGGATTTCAGTGGCGCTGTGGGAGATTTCGAATTCCGGGTGGAGACCAGCAAAGATGCCCTAAACGCATCGGAGTCGCTGCAGGCACGCGTTACCGTCTCCGGCAAGGGGAACCTGAAGTTGTTCCAGCTTCCGGAGTTGAGCGTTCCGAGTTCCCTGGAGGTGTATGAACCCGAACTGGAGGAAGACATCCGGACCACCATTAACGGGATGCAGGGCAGCGTCACCGAGCGCTATACGGTCGTACCCTCCTTCCAGGGCAAATATCCGATCCCTGAGATCGGTTTCTCGTACTTTAACCCGAATACGGAGCAATATGAACGGCTGCATTCCAGGGAGATCACTATCCACGTACTGGAAGGGCCCACGGCCAGCGGTACCGAAAACATCGCGGCGGCCGCCCGGACCAAGGCGCCCATTAACTCCAGTGACCAGTTCTATTTTATAAAACTGAAACCGGATTTGGGTCCGCGCGTGTGGCAACCCTTTTTCGGTTCGAGCGCCCACGCCATCTGGTTGCTCGCCCCTCTTTTACTGATCCCGCTCTTTGTAGTGCTCAGGAAAAAACAAGAGGAGCGGCAGCGCGACGTAGAAGGCATCAAGGTGAAACGCGCCAACCGCCTGGCCCGAAAATTCCTTTCCCGCGCCCGAAAGGTCCTGGGAGAAAAAGACGCGTTCTACGTGGCACTGGAAAAGGCACTGCACAATTACCTGAAGGCCAAACTAAAGATCGAGACTTCCGAATTCAGCAAGGAGAAGATCAGCGAACTCCTGCAACAACGGAAGGTCCCGGAGGCTGCGCAGACCGGCTTTATCGAGTTGCTGGTCAATTGCGAAATGGCCCGATACAGCCCGTTTTCAAGGGTCCAGATGCAGCAGGATTACGATAAGGCCAGCGACGTCATAACCACATTGGATAAATACTTGTAGGATGTTAGCCCGATTGACCCTTGTTCTTGTCTTGCTCAGCCTCATGCCTGCCGCGAGCGGCCAGGAGGCCGGAACATCCCATTTTGACCAGGCTACGGAAGCATACAACGCCGGTGAATACGAGCGCGCCATTTTCCACTACGAACAAATCCTGAAGGATAACCAGCACTCGGCGGCCCTGTATTTTAACCTGGCCAATTCCTATTACAAGCTGGGGGAACCGGCGCCCAGCATCTATTACTATGAAAAGGCGCTGCTCCTGGATCCCGGGGACCCGGAAATCAGGAATAACCTGGGCTTTGCCAGGAACATGACCCTGGACGCCATAGAACCCCTGCCCAAAACGGACCTGAAGCAGGCCTACGAGGACGTGGTGTTTTACTTTAGCCTGGATCAGTGGGCCATCGTGGGGGTGATCTTTATGGTCCTCTTTGTGACGGGTTACCTGTTTTTTTACCTTTCCGGCCGGCCCAACATCAAACGCATAGCGCTGATCAGCAGCCTGGTGGCCATGATGCTGGCCGTGGCCGGCACGCTGATGGCCTATCTGCAGTATCGCGCCTATGAGGCCGATCAACCCGCCATCGTCTTTGCCGAGGAAACCGAAGTGCGGTCCGAACCCAACCAGCGCTCGGCCCAGGCATTCCTGCTGCATGAGGGCACCAAAGTGCAGGTACTCGACTCGCTTGGGACCTGGCAAAAGATCGAGTTAGCGGACGGACAGATTGGCTGGATGCAGGCCTCGGACCTGAAGATGCTGAAGGACTTTTAAAATTTACTTAACAATACTTACGCCCGATTCCTGTTATATTTGAGGTTGACTGACCACAATGCACCTAACCCGACTCCATATCGGACTGCTGTTTTTCTGGGCGCTTTCCATTCTGGGAGCCCCTCTCAGCCTATTGGTGCAACCCGACGAAAACATTCGCATCGTCCTGAATGCGGGGGAAGAAGAGCATGGAGAGCATTTTAAGACGCCAAAGCTTGAAGAAAAATTGCTGGTGCATTCTTCACTCGAATTCTCCGAATCCTTCTGGGACGAACACCAGAATCCCGTTGCGACTCCGGAACTCCGGATTGCGGGCCTTATTCAAGAGATAATCCTACCCCCTCCCGAAACTTCGTTGGCCTAATTACCTGAATAACTAACGACCGTTTCTAATTGACGCCCCTATGGGGCGCATATTCACGTTTTATTATGTTCAAACATTTAAAGCAGGATATTCCTGCCAGTATTGTTGTATTCTTTGTGGCAATCCCGCTCTGTCTGGGAATTGCCCTGGCCAGCGGCGCCCCCTTGTTTTCCGGCCTGATCGCCGGAATTATAGGAGGCATCGTAGTTGGTTCCATAAGCGGATCCCCCATTGGCGTCAGCGGGCCGGCCGCAGGCCTGGCCGCCATCGTCTTAGCCGCAATCGCCTCCCTGGGCAGTTTTGAGAATTTCCTGGTGGCGGTGGTGCTCGGCGGTGCCATACAGATCGTTTTTGGGATCCTTAAAGCCGGGATTATCGGGTATTATTTCCCATCCTCGGTAATTAAGGGGATGTTGACCGGCATCGGGATCATTATCATCCTGAAACAAATCCCCCATTTCTTTGGCTATGATGCCGATCCGGAAGGGGATTTTGCCTTCTTCCAGGTGGACGGTGAAAACACCTTCTCTGAAATCATAAATGCGCTGAACTTCATCAGCCCGGGCTCCACGGTCATTGCCCTGATCGCCCTCGGTATTTTAATTCTTTGGGAGAAGGTGCTGAAGAACAAGGCCAAGATCTTTGAGTTGGTGCAGGGGCCTTTGGTTGCCGTTGTGGTGGGCATCCTGTTCTATGTGTTTACCAAAGGCAGTGAATCCCTGTCCATTGCCCAGGAAAACCTGGTAAGCGTACCGGTTCCGGAAGATGCAGGCTCGTTCTTTGCCCAGTTCAGTTTTCCGAATTTCGCGGTAATAGGAAGCGCGGAAATATGGATAACCGCATTTACCATTGCCCTGGTGGCCAGCCTGGAGACCCTCCTCTGCGTGGAGGCGACCGATAAACTCGACCCCCATAAGAGGGTAACGCCTACCAACCGGGAATTGTTCGCTCAGGGAGTCGGAAATATGTTTTCAGGGTTTATCGGGGGCCTGCCCATCACCCAGGTAATCGTTCGCAGCTCGGCCAACATACAGTCGGGTGGTCAGACCAAAGCTTCTGCAATCATACATGGATTCCTGCTGCTGCTATCGGTAATATTGATCCCGCGGCTTTTGAACATGATCCCGCTGTCCGTCCTGGCCGCAATCCTCTTCCTGGTGGGTTATAAACTGGCCAAACCGTCCCTGTTCAAGTCTATGTACAAACTCGGCTGGAAACAGTCCGTGCCGTTCTTTGTCACCGTTCTGGGCATCATCTTTACGGATCTGCTCGTCGGCATTGGTATGGGATTGGGAGTAGGAATCGTAGTGATCCTGATCAAGAGTTACCAAAACTCCCACTTCCTGCATATCGAGGACAAAAGCGATGGCAAACACCGGATCACCATGTCCCTGGCGGAGGAGGTGACTTTTTTCAACAAAGGTGCCATCCTGAAGGAACTGGACAGCCTGCCAAGGGATACGTATCTGGAGATCAACCTGTTGAAGACAAGATATCTGGACAACGATATCATCGAGATCCTGGAAGATTTCCTGGTAAAAGCCAAGGAAAGGAATATCGAGATCAAACTGGTCTCCAAACGGGGTACGGTAGAAAACCTGTCGAGCTTTTTCGAGTTCTTCAGGACCCGGCCCAAATCGAGTTTAAGTTTAAATTAAAACAAGCAAGATGAAAAGTAATAGCTATAAAATCGCGGTGTTCTCAGATCTGAAAGACCCGCATCAGCATATTTTGAAAAACAGCATTAGCCTGGCCAAAAAGATCGATGGCGAGATTGAGCTTTTCCACGTAAAAAAACCGGCGGAAGTAGTGAAGACTCAAAACCAGCTATCGGCCAAGCGCGAGATCAACAAGACCTTTGCACAAACCGATAACGCGATTCAGCAACTGATTGCCGCGTTGGCGGAGGAGCACCAAATCCGCATCCGCCACACTTTTGCTATCGGGAACATAAAATCAGAGATCTCCGATTTTTTGTCCAAGGCGAACCCGGACGTCATTGTCCTCGGAAAACGGAAAACGGCTTCGCTTAAATGGCTGGGCGACGGGGTCACCAAGTTTGTTCTCAGGAAATTCAGGGGTCCGGTCATGATCTCGACGGAGAACCATTCGATCGCATTGGAAAACAGCCTGTCCCTGGGATTGTTGAACAGCGATGTGCAGGTGCTCAATACCCCTCTGGCGGAAAAGCTTATGGCACAGGTAAAAGACCCGCTGAAGTCGTTCACCCTTGCAAAAGGGGCCAAGCCAAAGTCAAAAGGATCCGAATTAGCAGGAATCTCCAGTATTGATTATGTTTTTGAGCACAATGACAATGCCATCAACAATTTATCTAAGTATATTACAAAGTCTCAGGTGAATTTGTTGTTCGTACAGCGCAATCCGAACAATTCATGGGATAGCTCCGTCATTAGGGCAATCAACGGCATCGATGTCAATGTAATGATGGCAAACCATTGATGCCCAAACAACCTAATCAATACGAAACCCATATAACATGAAAGCACATACCAAAGAAACGCAGTCCACCATGACGCCGGAGAAAGCGCTGCAGTTCCTCAAGGAAGGGAACGAGCGGTTTCAAAACAACCTGAAGGCCAACCGGAATCTGCTGGAACAAGTCAACGATACCTCGGACGGGCAATTCCCTTTTGCAGTGATCCTGAGCTGTATCGACTCCAGGGTCTCAGCCGAATTGGTTTTTGACCAGGGCCTGGGCGATATTTTCAGCGTCCGGATCGCCGGAAATTTCATCAACCAGGACATCCTGGGCAGTATGGAATTTGCCTGCAAACTGGCCGGCTCCAAATTGGTGGTCGTTCTCGGCCACACCAGTTGCGGAGCCGTCAAAGGGGCTTGTGACCATGCCCGGCTGGGACATCTCACCTCTTTGATCAATAAGATCGAACCCGCAGTGGCCGCGGTTAAGGAACCCAAGGACGAGTCCCTCAGGAATTCCAAGAATGCTGCCTTTGTGGACGAAGTGGCCGAAATGAATGTTCTTATGGCTATCGACAACATCCGTTCGCAAAGCAAGATCCTCTGTGAAATGGAGAATGCAGGAGAAATCGCCATCGTAGGCGGCATGTATGACGTATCCAACGGGGCAGTGACCTTCTACGATTCCTGATCGGGTATTTTTACACCGGATTACATTAACCGGCATGCATCCCGCATGCCGGTTATTTATTTATAGTTAGTATCTTTTGGGCAAACAGCAACCTCAGCCATTATGAAGAATTTGTTTGCCCATTTCAGGGGCGACCTGTTCGGCGGCATCACCGCCGGGATCGTGGCCCTGCCCCTGGCACTTGCCTTTGGGGTAAGTTCCGGACTCGGGCCCAGTGCGGGTTTATATGGCGCAATATTCATAAGCTTCTTTGCGGCCATGTTCGGGGGCACCCCAACGCAGATCTCGGGTCCGACCGCACCCATGACTGCGGTGAGCATGGTGATCATTGCAGGTATCATTGCGGTGAACGACGGGAGCGTGGAGAAGGCCCTGCCGGCCATCCTCACCGTCTTCCTGCTCGCGGGACTGATGCAGATAGGGCTTGGTTTGATCGGGCTGGGCAAATACATCCGATATATCCCGTATCCGGTGGTTTCGGGCTTTATGACGGCCATCGGGGTGATCATCATCGTCACCCAGATCCTGCCGGCAGTGGGGTATTACCCCAAGGAAGACGCCTCGTTTGTGGATCAATTCAAACCGCAGGCGGAAGAGCTCATCCTGGAAAACATCCTGAGGGAGGAAGCCGGGGAAGGCATCCTGGTGTTGGAAGACTTCCAGGAAACCATAAACCGTTCCCACGAAATTACCGAGGCTGCCATCATGAAGGAGTCCAGTACGCTGGCGGCCAAGGAGGCTTCCGGGGTCTTGGGCACCATAAAAGTCCTCGGGAGGGCCATACAGAACATCAATTGGCTGGAGCTCGCCCTATGCCTGGTAACCATCCTGATCATTTATGGCTTTAAGCGAATTACCACGGCCGTGCCCAGTACGCTGGTCGCCCTGATCGTCGTTTCCGGCGCCGCTTACGGCTTTGGGCTCGACTACCGCCCTATCGAACAGATCCCCGAAGGCTTCCCGCTTCCCAAACTGGAGATCCTTACCGAATTCCGCCTGGATCTGATTACCCCGTACATCTTTACGGCATTAACGCTTTCCCTGTTAGGCGCCATCGACTCGCTGCTTACCTCGGTGGTGGCGGATAACATGACCAAGACGAAACACAAACCCAACAAGGAACTGGTAGGACAGGGCATCGGAAACAGTATTGCCGCTATTTTTGGTGGCCTCCCCGGAGCGGGGGCTACCATCCGCACCGTTGTGAACATCAATTCGGGAGGAAAGTCCCGTCTCTCCGGGATGATCGCCGGGTTGTTGCTCCTGATCGTATTGCTGGCCCTGGGCCCGGTGGCCTCACAAATCCCGGCGGCCGTACTGGCCGGGATCCTGATCACCGTTGGCATTGCGGTTATGGACTATCGCGGGTTGCGCGCTATCCCCAGCCTGCCCAAGGACATCCACCTGGGACCGCTCAGGCTG
>JBNKHB010000037.1:0-15004 GCA_050290125.1 Robiginitalea sp. | reverse complement strand
AAAACCTCCTGTTGCATAGAGGCATCCTTACGGCGCAGCTCGCCGTGGATCCGTTCTTCGGAAATAGCTTCCCCGCGGCGGTTCAAGGCCACCCCAGTTGCCTGCGCAAAAACCGACAGGATATCCTGTACGTCGCTGGCGGAGGTAGTTTCGTTCATCGAAATGCGGACGCTGCCGTCCCCCGGATAGCAGAAATTCATCTCTGCTTTTTCAGCGATCGGCCGGACCTTTTCTTCCGGGAATTCCAGGCAAAGGGTGTCGAAGAAGGAAGCGTGGCGCAATCCGATCCCAAGCGTTTCGAGTCCATGGGCCAGTTGCCCCGCAGCTGAATGGATGCGATAGGCGATAGAGGTTAGCCCGGCCGGCCCGTGATAAACTGCATAGGCGCCGGCCATTACGGCCAGCAAGACTTGTGCGGTGCAAATATTGGATGTGGCCTTGTCTCTTTTAATATGTTGTTCCCGCGTTTGCAGCGCCATGCGCAGGGCAGGCTTGCCGTCCGTATCCTTTGTGAGCCCGATGATCCTTCCGGGGATGTTCCGCTTATAGGCCTCCCGGGTGGCAAAGTAGGCCGCATGCGGTCCCCCGTATCCCAGCGGGATACCGAATCGCTGGCTGGTGCCCACCACCACGTCCGCGCCAAAGGCGCCGGGAGGGGTCAGCAGGCAGAGGCTCATCAGATCAGCCGCCACGGCTACTTTCAGGTCCAGGCTGTGGGCCCGTTGTACGAATGACTCGTAGGAATGCAGGGCGCCATCAGCAGCGGGGTATTGAAGCAATGCGCCAAAAAAGCTGGTATCCAGTGCGGCTTGCTCCCAGGGACCGGTCACAAGTTCGATCCCGAGCGGAAGGGAGCGGGTTTGCAATACGGCAAGCGTCTGCGGCAAGACCTGGTCTGAGACAAAGAACCGCAGGCTTTCAGCCTGTTTTTGTTCCCTGCTCCGAAGGTCGTACAGCATGCTCATCGCCTCGGCTGCCGCCGTGCTTTCGTCCAACAAAGAGGCATTTGCCAGTTCCATCCCGGTGAGTTCGGTGACCACCGTCTGGAAATTGAGCAGCGCCTCCAATCGACCCTGGGCGATTTCGGCCTGATAGGGGGTATATGCCGTATACCAGCCTGGATTTTCCAGGATGTTCCTTTTGATTACCGAAGGCGTAATGCTGGGGTGGTATCCCAGGCCTATATAGCTTTTATAAACCCGGTTGTCAGCAGCCAGCTCCCGGATGTGTTGTAGAAAGTCGTATTCGGTCATGGCCGGGTCCAGCAGAAGCGGCTGCTTGAGGCGAATCCCATCGGGCAGGGTTTCATAGATAAGCTGGCCCAGATTTTCCACTCCGATGACCTGCAGCATGGCAGGCAAATCCCCTTCCCGAATGCCCAGGTGCCGGGATGCGAATGTGGCGGTATTCATGGCTTTTGAATTCTGCATTTGAAGTTGACAAAATTAGCGATAATATACCGGATTCATTCGAGGCCGAGGGCCTTCAGGGGCGAAAGTTTTTAACCAAAACCCGGGCTTATGAACAGTTTGGCCTACTTTTACGCTATGCACTTTTTTTCCGCCCTGTTCGCCTTTTACGTGCGGGCGAGTTTCCATGTTTCGGCTGCTCTGATAGCCCTGGTGGCCTACACGCAGCTCCTGTTTGACTTGGCGCTGCCCCCGGCCTATTACGGGGCGCTTTACTTTGCATCTGTCGCGGGCTATAATGGGATCAAGTACGGCGTGGAACCGTGGAAACACATACCCCGAAAGGGGGAGAGCCAGCGCAAGATCTTTGTAGTGAGCCTGGTGTGCCTTGGTGTCTCTTTTTTCTTTTTGGTATCCCTAAAGCCAATCTACTGGTACCTCCTGGGAGGTTGTTCCCTGATCGCCGCCCTCTACGCCCTGCCCGTACTTCCCGGTCTGAGGAACCTGAGAAGTTACGCCGGCCTCAAGGTGCCTGTGGTGGCTCTGGTTTGGACCTATTTAAGCGTCTTGATACCGCTATACGCAAGTGACGTGGCACTTAGCTGGGATTGGGGCGTGGAGGGGTTCCAGCGCTTCCTTTGGGTATTCCTGCTGATGATCCCCTTTGAAGTCCGCGACCTGAAATTCGACCCGCCGGAACTCATCACCTTACCCCGCAAATGGGGATTGAAAGGGGTACGCCGGATGGGCCAGGCGATCGCCGTTTTGTTCATTGCGGCTACCTGGTTTAAGGACTCCATTATGGTTGCTGAGATCCTGAGCAAAACAGCCGTCGGGATCTTCCTGATCCTGGCGATCCGTTTCAGCAAGGAAAACCAGTCCGAGACCTATGCTTCGTTTTGGGTGGAAAGCATCCCGATAGCGGGCTGCCTGCTATTGTGGGGCATTTACGGAATTACGGGCTAAGCGCCGCGGGCTTCCTCCAGGTTTTGCCGGATCCGGGCCTTATCCGCATCGGAGAGCTGACGCAGATGGGCTTCCTTGCAGAGTTTGGTAAGCCGGCGGTTCCTGCGGGAAAAGGTAGCGCAGTGCTTGCAGACCAGCAGGTGCAGCCATAGCTGCCAGCGCTGGCGCAGCCCGGCTTCCCGGTATTGATTCTTATTGCAGATGGTTACAGCTTCGTCACAGGAGATCATGGCACATCAATTAAACCACACCTGGTTCAGGCATCCCATCAGGGCGGTTCGCGCCCGGTGGATGATGACCCAGAGATTAGACGGATTTATATCCAATTCTTTACAAACGTCTTCCGTACTCATGCCCCTTACGGTCTTCATTACAAAGACCCTGGCCTGTTTTTCCGGGAGTTGCGAGATGCATGACTGTATGGCGAGGCCCAGCTCTTCATTCTCAATGGCATCGTTTTCACGGACGCTCTCGGGATCGGCGGCCATTTGCTCCAGCCAATCACCCTCCTGATCGGACTGCGGATTAAAAGACACCTTTATCTCGGCCTTCCCCTTCTTGGTATTGGACCTGCGGTAATGGTCAATCACTTTTCGCTTGAGGATGGCGATCAGCCAGGTGCGCTCCGCAGCGTCGCCTTTGTAGTTAACGGCGGATTGCAGGCCGGCGATAAAGGTCTCCTGTACAAGGTCCTTGGCCAGCTCCGAATCGTCTACCCTGGATACGGCATAATTGAAGAGGTAGTCCGCATAGCGGTCTACCCAATGATCCGGATTCAAAGTATGCTTGCCCATCCCTCCGATTGAGGGTCAAAAATAATTGAATTTTACGTATTTATGGTACCTTTAGGAGAATAGAAACAACAGCATGAAAAAACTGATAATGCTTCTCCTGGCCGGTGTTATGTTTGCCGGCTGTGCGCAACAACGCGACCAGCCAATGTCTGAATTCACACCCGGATCCATGGAACAGGGCGCGATGCTGGTGGATGTGCGGACCCCCCAGGAATTCGGGGCGGGCCACCTGGAAGGCGCGGTGAACATAGACTGGTTTGATCCCGCTTTTGCCTCGCAGTGGGACGAGGTAGACCGCGACCGCACGGTTTATGTGTACTGCAAGGTCGGCGGCCGCAGCTCCAAAGCCGCTGCAATGCTGGACTCCCTGGGTTTCAAACACGTCGTGAATCTGACGGGGGGTTACGATGCCTATTTGGAGGCAAATAAAAAGTAGGGTTCAGGCGTCGGCCTTAACCAATCCTGCCCGCTCCAGCAGGGCGTCAATCTCCGGCTCCCTGCCCCTGAACTGTATATAGAGGTCCATGGGGTCCTGTGTCCCTCCACGGGACAGGATAAATTCGCGGAAGCGTTCCGCGATTTCCGTATTGAAGATCCCCGCCTCCTTGAAGAGCGCAAAAGCATCTGCGTCCAGGACCTCGGCCCACTTATAGCTATAGTAGCCTGCCGCGTATCCTCCCTGGAAAATATGCGAAAAGGAGGTGCTCATACAGGTCTCGGCATGGTCCGGCAATAAGCGCGTGGGGGCAAAGGCGGCGGCCTCATGTGCTTTTACGTCTGCTATGGCCGACGGGTCCCCTCCATGCCACGCAAGGTCCAGGAATCCGAAACTGAGCTGGCGGACCGTGGCCATGCCTTCCTGGAAATTGGAACTGGCCTCAACTCGTTCCACCAGCGCTGCAGGGATCAACTCTCCCGTCTCGTAATGCCTGGCAAAGAGTTCCAGCGCACTGGGCTGGTAGCACCAATTCTCCATGATCTGGCTAGGCAATTCAACAAAGTCCCAGTAGACCGAAGTGCCGGACAAACCGGGGTAGGTGGTGTCCGCCAACATGCCGTGCAGCGCATGCCCGAACTCGTGGAACAAGGTAGTTACTTCCGTAAAGGTGAGCAGGGCCGGACGCTTCTCCGTGGGTCGGGTAAAATTACAGACGATGGAGACATGCGGCCGTTCCTCTTTGCCTTCCTTGCGGAATTGCGGCTTGTAGGAGGTCATCCAGGCACCGCCCCGTTTCCCGGGGCGCGGATGGAAATCCGCGTAGAACAGGGCCACAAAATCCCCGTTGGCATCCGAGACCCGGTAGGCCTTAACTTCCTTGTGGTAGGTTTCGATGGAGGGGTCCTCCTTAAAATGCAACCCGAAGAGTTTCCGGGCTACTTCAAACACCCCGTCTATAACCTTTCCGAGCTCAAAAAAGGGCTTCAATTTCTCGTCATCCAGGTCAAACCTGCGCTGTTTCAATTTTTCGGAATAATATGCCTTATCCCAGGACTCCAACTCAAAATCGGCGCCTTCTTCCGCTGCAAAGTCCATCAATTCCTTTAGTTCACGCCGGGCGGCAGGCAGCGCCTTTTCCAACAGTTCCTGCAAAAAGGACTGTACGGCTTCCGGGGTCTTCGCCATTCGCTCTTCCAGCACAAATTGTGCGTGGGTATCGTAGCCGAGCAGCCTTGCCCTTTCAAACCGCAGGGCGGCGATCTCCAGGACGATCTTCTGATTGTCGCGCTCGTCTCCGTGATATCCCTTGCTGGCAAAGGCCAGGTAAAGTTCCCGGCGGAGATTGCGGTTGTCCGCATATTTCATGAATGGCAGGTAGGAGGGGTATTCCAGGGTAAAGACCCAACCCTCTTTCTCCACGGACCGGGCTTTGGCCGCTGCTGCCTCCAGCAGGGGTTCGGGGAGGCCGGAAAGGTCGGCGGGATCCGTTAGATGCAATTCGTAAGTGTTGGTTTCCGCCAGCACGTGCTCGCCAAAGGTGAGTTTTAGCTTGGACAGGCGGGCATCGATCTCCCTGAGCCGCTTCTTGCCCGCTTCATCCAGCAAGGCCCCATTGCGCTTAAAATGCCTGTATTTCCTGTCCAGTAACATTTGGGCCTCCGGATCCAGTTCCAGGTCTTCCCGTTGCTCGTATACGGCCTGTACCTTGCTGAACAGGGCTTCGTTAAGTGTGATGTCATTGCTGAATTCGGAAAGCAGGGGTGAGATCTCCTGCGCCAGGGCCTGGATCTCCGCATCGGTTTCGGCAGAGTTAAGGTTAAAGAACAGGCTGCTGATCCGATCCAGGCGGTAACCGGCATAGTCCAGGGCGGCGATGGTATTTTCAAAATCCGGAGCCTCTGACCGCTCTGCGATTACGTCGATCTCGGCTCGCGCCTCGTCCAGCGCTTTCAGGAAAGCAGGTTTAAAATGCTCCGTCTTCACTTTTGAAAACGGTACGGCGTCAAATGGCTGCAACAGGGGGTTTTCCATGATAACTGCAGAATTGGCCAGGCGAATCTTGCCGGCTTTGGGGTTTAGGGATTGTACTTGCGCCGGACATCGGCTGCGCCTTGCTTTACCTTTTCTTTAAGGTCGGCTTTGTAGGCGGTGATCTTTTCGCGGAGTTCCGGGTCAGCGCTGCCCAGGATCTGGGCCGCCAGGATCCCGGCGTTCTTGGCGCCGTCCAGGGCTACGGTGGCTACGGGAACCCCACCCGGCATTTGCAGGATGGAGAGGACCGAATCCCAACCGTCAATGGAATTGCTGCTCTTAACGGGGACCCCGATAACGGGCAGCGGGGAATAGGCCGCAACCATACCCGGCAGGTGCGCTGCACCCCCGGCACCGGCAATGATCACGGAGATGCCTTCCTCATGCGCACCGGATGCGAATCGGGCGAGTTTGTCAGGCGTGCGGTGCGCCGAGACGATATCCACCACGGTGACTATTCCAAATTGCTGCAGGATGTCTATGGCCTGCTGCATAACGGGAAGGTCACTGGTGCTTCCCATGATCACGGCTACTTTGCTCATTCGGTATCAGTTTTGGACCGGACCAGGATGGTCTCCTTGACCTTGGCGGCAGTGGCGCGCGCCTGCTCCAGGGAAGCATCGGCAATGGTCACATGCCCCATTTTCCGGAACGGCCGGGTTTCTCTTTTTCCGTAAATATGGGGGCTAACCCCGGGAAGCCTCAGGATGTTGTCGATCCCTTCATAAATCACCGGACCCCGATATCCTTCGGCTCCAACCAGGTTTACCATGGTGGTGGCCACTTTGTTGTCGGTTCGCCCCAGGGGCAACCCCAGGATGGCCCTGAGGTGTTGTTCAAACTGGTCCGTATAGCTGCCTTCAATGCTGTAATGCCCGCTGTTATGTGGCCTGGGGGCCACTTCGTTCACCAGGATTTCCCCGCCGGCAGTCAGAAACAACTCCACTGCCAGCAGGCCGGCGTGCCCCAGTGCCCGGGACACTTTCAAGGCCACGTCCTGCGCCTTTTGGGCCAGGGCCTCCGGCAGGCGGGCCGGGCAAAGCACGTATTCCACCTGGTTGGCTTCGGGATGGAATTCCATCTCCACTACGGGGTAGGTGGCGACTTCTCCCGAGGCGCTCCGGGCTACGATCACCGCCAGTTCTTTTTCAAAGGGGATCAGGGACTCTCCCACGCATTCCACATTCGGCAGGCCCTCCAGGTCTTTGGGACCGCGGACGATCTTTACGCCCTGTCCGTCGTAGCCGAAACGGGCCCGTTTCCAGACAAAGGGAAACGAAAGTCCACCGTTGGCGATGCTGTCCGGGATCTCGCTGGTATAGGCAAAACGTGAATAGGGGGCCGTGGGAATGCCGTGGTCCGTGTAAAAGAGTTTCTGGGTGGCTTTGTTCTGGATGGTCCTCAGGGCTTTGGGCTGGGGATAAACCCGTACGCCGGAATGCTCCAGGGCTTCGAGGGCATCCACATTGACGTTTTCTATCTCGATGGTCAGCAAGTCCACATCCTTTCCAAAGGCCATCACCGCGTCGTAATCCATCAGGTCGCCCTGAACGAATTCATTGCAGGCCAGGCGCGCAGGGGCCTCGGCAGAGGCATCCATCACACGGGTCCGGATGTCCCATTTCCGGGTCTGGTACAACAACATCTTCCCAAGTTGGCCACCGCCCAGAATGCCCAGGATAAAGTCAGAAGAAAAGTAAGGTTGCTGGCCCGTCATGCGTTAGAGTCTGCGGTTTGCTAACAAGCGTTCCAAAAATACGTCGAATTCTTAGAAAGGCCGGAACGCGGTTGAAAAAAGAGTTCCGAAGGGCGATGGCGGGCTAAATTCCGGGAATGTTAAAAAAAGTCTGTTGGAGTTCAGTATATTCGCGTCTGGAGTAAAATGAAAAAATCCGTAACCCTTTTTGGCAAGCGCTTCACCCCCTTTATCCCGGAGGAGGAGATCCTGGCCGCCGTTCAGCGAATGGCCGGGGAGATCGCGCGGGACTACAAGGACGAGGTGCCGGTGTTTGTCGGTGTGCTCAACGGGGCCTTTATGTTCGTCGCGGACTTCATGAAAGCCTATGAGCATCCCTGTGAGTTGTCCTTTGTTAAGCTCAGTTCCTACCGCGGCCTTACCTCCACCGGAATCGTAGAGACGTTGCTGGACCTCCCCGACCACGTGGAGGGCCGTCACGTGATCATCCTCGAGGACATTGTGGATACCGGGCGGACCTTGCAGGAACTGGTCCATATGTTTGCAAACCGCAACGTAAAGGATTTTAAGATCGCAGCGCTGTTCTATAAGTCGGAGTTATATAACGGAGAGTATCCGATCGAGTATTTCGGCCTGGAGATCCCGGATAAATTCATCGTGGGCTACGGTCTGGATTATAAGGAACAGGGCCGCAACCTGCGCGACATTTACCAACTAAACAAACCACCTATGATCAACCTCGTGCTCTTCGGTAAACCCGGAGCAGGAAAAGGAACGCAGGCCGCGTTCCTCAAGGAGAAATACAACTTAAAACACATTTCCACCGGCGACGTATTCCGGTATAATATCAAGAACGGCACACCCCTTGGGAAGTTGGCCAAAACCTATATCGACAAGGGGGATTTGGTGCCGGATGAGGTTACCATCGAGATGCTGCAACAGGAAGTGGAATCCAACCCCGACGCCTCGGGATTCATTTTTGACGGTTTCCCGCGGACGGCAGCCCAGGCCGAAGCCCTGGACAATTTCCTGGAGAGCAAGGACATGAAGATCCACGCCACCATCGCGCTGGAAGCCAGCGACGACGTACTGGTGCATCGGCTTCTGGAGCGGGGCAAGGTGAGCGGGCGCAGCGACGATCAGGACGAAGCCAAGATCCGGAACCGCTTTGAAGAATACGCTGAAAAGACTGCGCCCTTGAAATCGTACTACGAGCAACAGAAAAAATTCCACAGCGTTAGCGGCATTGGCGAAATACAGGAGATCACCCAACGCCTGGCCGCGATCATAGACCAGCTTTAGGAAAGCGCCGGCCGCTGCCGGCCTCCAGAAAACCCCGGGCATGACGGAAGGCAATTTTGTCGATTATGTGAAGGTCCACCTGAGCTCCGGCAAGGGAGGGCAGGGATCCGCGCACCTGCGCCGCGAGAAATACGTGGCCAAAGGCGGCCCGGACGGCGGGGACGGCGGTCGCGGAGGCCACGTGATCGTACGCGGCAACAAAAACCTCTGGACCCTCCTGGGATTTAAGTTCAAGCGTCATTTTAAGGCCGGCCACGGTGAACACGGCGGGAGGCAGAGGAGCACGGGTGCGGACGGCGAAGATGTCTATCTGGAGGTGCCGTTGGGTACGGTGGTCAAGGACAGTGAATCCGGGGAGGCCCTTTTCGAGATTACGGAGGATGGACAGGAGGAGATCCTGGCACAGGGCGGACTGGGCGGCCGCGGGAACTGGCATTTTAAAAGCGCCACGAATCAGACCCCCCGTTACGCGCAACCCGGGCTTCCCGGAGAGGAAAAGGACGTGACGCTGGAACTGAAGGTACTGGCGGACGTGGGGCTCGTGGGCTTCCCGAATGCGGGCAAATCCACCCTGCTGGCTGCCCTGACTTCGGCCAAACCCAAGATCGCGGACTATGAATTCACCACGCTGAAGCCCAACCTGGGGATCGTACAATACCGGGATTTCCAGAGCTTCGTGATTGCGGATATCCCCGGGATCATCGAAGGTGCATCGGAGGGCAAGGGCCTTGGGCATTATTTCCTGAGGCATATCGAACGCAACGCCACCCTTCTTTTTCTGGTGCCCGCCGACAGTCCTGATATCTCCAAGGAATACGAAATCCTGTTGTCCGAACTCCGCAAATACAATCCGGAACTCCTCGATAAAAGGCGGTTGCTGGCCGTTTCAAAATCTGATATGCTGGACGCCGAACTAATGGAGGAGATGCGGGAGGAACTCAAAGGGGAGTTGCCGGACATAGAGTTCCTGTTTATCTCTTCCGTCTCGGGGCTGGGGATCACGCCGCTTAAGGATCGGCTCTGGGCGCTCTTGAACGAATAATCCCGCCACCGCTTTCCGGCACCGTTACAATTCCGTATTTTTAGGAGTTACCTTACAAGTTTACCCCGCCATGCGAAAACTGATCTTCCTTCTGGTTATCCCGTTGCTTGCGGGCTGCGGCAGCGTCCGGGTTGCGTATGATTACGAACGCGGACAGGACTGGAGCGGCTACCGGACGTATGCCTACTATCCGGACCTGCAGTCCGGCCTCAGCGAGCTGGACGAACGCCGCCTGCTCAATGCGGTGGACCAGGTACTCACGGAAAAAGGATACCGGCAATCTGAGGATCCGGATTTGCTGATCAACATCTACAGCGAAGCTTACCGACAGGCCACTGGAAATACCGTGGGAATAGGTGTTGGGGGTACCGGCGGAAACGTAGGCGGCGGCATTTCCCTTGGGATCCCGCTCTCCGGCTCCTCGCTGCAACGCCAGTTGACCTTTGACCTGATCGATGGTGCTCGGCAAAGCCTCGTTTGGCAGGCGCTAAGCACCGACAACTACCGGGAAACTGCCGATCCCACCCAGCGTGAAGCCCGTTTTCTGAGTATCGCCGAAAAGGTGTTTTCAGGCTTTCCGCCCCGGCGCTGACGCGCAGGTGGATTCGGGCGCGTAGTTTTCTTTGGGAATATAAAATACGCCTTCACCAGGCGGATGCGGTCCCACCGCTGGAAAAGGAGCCTACGGGCTCCTTTTTTGCCCTGCTTAATAGGATCGCAGCAAGCCGCCGTCCAGGGGGATGACGGCCCCGGTGAGGTATCCGGCAAGATCCGAGGCCAGGAAGGCGGCCAGATAGCCGTATTCTTCCGGTTTGCCCAGCCTGCCCACAGGTACTTGCGCCTGCAATCGCTCCAGCACCTCGTGCTCCTCAATCCCCAGATTACGGGCTTTGGCCGCATTCAGGGATCGCAGGCGCTCGGTGTCGAAGTAGCCGGTGAGTACCGAATTTACGGTAATGCCAAAGGCGCCCACATCTGCCGCCAGGGTTTTCCCCCAACTGACCACGGCGGAGCGGATGCTGTTGGAAAGCGCCAGATATCCCAGCGGTTCCTTTACGGATACCGATGCCACGTTGATAATGCGGCCCCAATGTTGCTGCTGCATATGGGGCAGCACCTGCAGGGTAGTGTGAACGACCGACTGGAAAAGCAGGTCGAATGCCGCCTGATAGTCGTCGGGCTGCATTTCCAGGCTGGTTCCCGCCGGAGGCCCCTGGGTGTTATTCACCAGGATATCCACGGGATATTGATCCACAAAATCAGTTATTTCCTTGCGATAAGCCGATACGTTCGTATAGTCCGCGAGCAGGTAACGGTGTTCCCGCCCGGTCTGGCCGTTGAGCTCCTCGGTGATCTTTTTCAGGCGGTCTTCGCTGCGGGCCACCAGCGTTACACGGGCTCCGCTGGAGGCCAGCTGACGCGCAATGGCTTCCCCGATGCCGCGGCTGCTGCCGCCCACCAGGGCATGTTTGTTTTCCAGGTCGATTCTCATGGCTCTTATTTATCGGTATGCCTCCCGAACCGGGCTGAATACGTCCATCAGCCGGCATGCGGTAAGGGCCCTGCCCCCGTGCGGGCTGCCGGATGGGATTACCACCAGGGCCCCCGGCCCGTAGTCCCGACCCTCGCCGTTTACCGCCAGGTGAAACGTGCCTTCCAGCACATGCATGATCTGTTCGTTCTCATGATAGTGCTCCGGTACCTCCGCCCCGGCTTCCACCTCCCAGAATACGAGGCTCATGCGTTCCGTATGGATGATCTTGCCCTTATATCCGGTCATGAATTCGCGGGGCGTGATCTCCTGAAGCATATAATCCATAATAGTTAGGGTATTGGTTTCGCGCATTCTAAAATACGGCTTTATGGGATAACCGCAGTGGTCTGCAACGGGTTGTACAGGTGGTGAGAACCCGGTTCAATCCCTATCTTTGGACTCAGTTAACCGGCAATTATGCGCATTCATTTTATCGCCATCGGAGGCAGTGCCATGCACAACCTGGCCCTGGCCCTCCACGACAAAGGATACCACATAAGCGGCAGCGACGATGTGATCTTTGAGCCTTCAAAAGGACGCCTGGCAAAGGCCGGTTTGCTGCCCGGGTCATTCGGCTGGTTCCCCGACCGGATCACCAAAGACCTGGATGCCGTTATTCTGGGCATGCATGCCAAAGCTGACAATCCGGAGCTGGCCCGAGCCCGGGAACTGGGGATCCGGGTATACTCCTATCCCGAATTTCTTTACGAGCAGGCAAAAGACAAGACCCGTGTGGTCATCGGGGGAAGCCATGGCAAAACCACGATTACGTCCATGATCCTGCATGTGCTCAGGTACTGGGAGATAGAAGTGGATTATATGGTAGGGGCCCAACTGGAGGGCTTCGACCGAATGGTCCACCTGACCGAGACCAACGAATTCATGGTGCTCGAAGGGGACGAATACCTGTCCTCTGCCATTGACCGCCGGCCGAAATTCCACCTGTATCAGCCAAACATCGCCCTGCTGAGCGGCATTGCATGGGACCATATCAACGTCTTTCCGACCCTGGAGAATTACCGGGAACAGTTCGGGATTTTCCTGGACTCCATAGTCCCCGGAGGCAGTATTACCTATAATGAGGAGGATCCGGAAGTAGCTGCTTTGGTTGCCGCCTGTGAAGCCCCCATCCGGAAATTCCCATACCGCACGCCGGCCTTTGAGGTAAGCGAAGGGAAGACCTGGTTGGAAACACCGGACGGCCCGATGCCCCTGGAGGTATTTGGGCGGCATAATCTGAGCAATCTTGCCGGCGCCAAATGGATCTGTCAGCAACTGGGCGTTGACGAAGCCGACTTTTATGAGGCCATTGCCGGCTTTAAAGGAGCCTCCAAACGCCTGGAATTGCTTGGGGAGGGCAAAGGAAATCAGGTGTACAAGGATTTCGCGCATTCCCCCAGTAAAGCGGCGGCCACCACCAGGGCGGTTCGCGAACAATATCCGGACAAGCAACTTGTGGCCTGCCTCGAACTCCATACCTACAGCAGCCTGAATACGGAATTCCTGCAGGCCTACCGCGGAAGCCTGGATCCCGCGGACCGGGCCCTGGTATTCTACATCCCAGAGTCCCTCGCTATTAAGGGGTTGGAAGCTATCGAGCCGGAAGATATCCGCCAGGCATTCGCATACGAAGGCCTGGAGGTCCATACGCAAACCGCATCGCTTGAACAGGCACTTTCCGGCCAGATACAGGACGGGACCGTCCTGCTGCTGATGAGCAGCGGTAACTATGGAGGCCTCGATTTACAGGGCCTTAGCTCGAAATACGTTTGACGCGTCGCCGGGCCGCTTATAGCCCGAACTGTCTGAGGTGATGGTCCAGGTGTTTGTACTGCAGCTGCCCCCATTGGCCGTGCGTAAAGGAACCGAACATCGGGTGAGGGTTCCACTGTCCCCGGTGTTTCAGGCTATGAAAGTCCCCGATCAGGCGTTGGAGCTTCGGGAATTCGGCATCGAAATCCTTGGGTTCGGTAGCTTTGAGCATGGGGGCGGTAGGCAGATTCTTTCGCCAGGGCCGGTCGTTGTACAGGCTTTTCTTGAAAAACCAGCGAACCAGCGGATTCCCGCGGACATCGGTGTCCTTGTTTTCAATCGCTATGCGAAGCGGAAACTGGCAATGCCATACCATCTGGCCGGCGCTCATTTTGCCCCATAGCGGTACGGTATCGGGACTGAGCCCGGCAAGGCGCCCGTTTATTTCTTCAAAGGCGTGGTCGTCAAAGAGGGATTTCATAGTCAAGTTTTGCCTAAAAATACAAATTTCGGGCCCCCTGCTTGAGGCTTGCATATTAAAATAGTTATCTATTTTTGGATGAATCGCAGGCAAAAAAACGTTTCCATGAAGGAATGGGAACCCGAACAACGGCCGCGGGAACGGCTGCTGCTGAAAGGAAGCGGCGCCCTGACGGACGCCGAATTGCTGGCCCTGTTGCTTGGTTCCGGTTCTCCCGGGGAATCAGCCGTTGAGACGGCCCGTAGAATCCTTCGGGCAGGGGATAACCGGTTCCGGGGAGTAGCCCGGCTCCGGCCCGAACGCTTGCTCGGGTTTAAAGGCGTAGGCCCGGCAAAAGCGGTAACCGTTGCGGCGGCCATGGAGATTTCAAGGCGTTTCGCCTTTGAACGGCCGGCTCCCAGGAATCCGGTCCGCCAGAGCGCAGATGCCTTTCGGGTTTTACAGCCGCTGATGGCCATACTGGAGCACGAGGAGTTCTGGGTGCTTTATCTCAACAACGCCAACCGGGTGCTGGGCAGCTATCAATTGAGCAAAGGCGGGCTTACGGGTACGCTGGTGGATGTTCGGTTACTGCTGAGAAAAGCCCTGGAAATGGGTGCTGTGGCCGTTATTCTGGCCCATAACCACCCCTCCGGGAATTTGCGGCCCAGCAAGGCAGACCGGCAGATTACGCGAAAGATCGTAAAGGCGGCGGCTACCATGGATGTAAAGGTTTTGGACCATTTGATCCTCGGCGACTCGGAATATTATAGCTTTGCGGATGAACAATTGATGTAAGCGTTGTCTGTACTCCTGATATATACCCACTCGGTAAGCCCCCGCTTCACTTATATTGCGCGGCACCTGTTTACCCGTATGCTCGGGATAGAGCTGAGATTCAGCAGCAAGGTGGAAGACTTTATCGGGCATAAGGGCCCTAAATTCACCTATTCCAGGCAGCCCCTTCAGAATGAGTTCTTCATTCGAAGTCACGATCTGCTCTTCCAGCAGGGCGTGGAAGACGTGCCGATCCAAATGGGAGAATGGGACGGATTGCCCTGTTTTTTTGCAGCCGGCGAGCGCAGCACGGTCCCGTACGACATTCTTGCCGCTTCCTTTTACCTGATTTCCAGATACGAGGAGTACCTGCCGCATACCAAGGATATGCACGACCGCTTTCCGCCCCGCGAAAGCCTGGCCTTCCAGAAAGGATTCTTGCATTTACCCCTGGTGGATCTCTGGGCGTATAAACTTCTGGCCATGCTGCAGGAGCGTTTTCCCGATTTACGTGCAAATCCAGAAGGGTACACTTTCAGGCCCATTGTGGACGTAACAACATCACATTGCTTTGCGCACCGTGGTTTTTTCCGCGGCTTCGCAGGCTTATTGCTGGATCTGAGCCGCGTTCGGTTCCGCCGGATGTGGCAGCGCATCCATGTTTGGTTCCGGCCCTCTACGGACCCGTATGACAATTTTGAGACCTTGATCGCCCTGCACAAGAAGTATCCGGTCAGCGCCATGTTTTTCTTTCAGTTTGCGGAATACTCCACTTACGATAAGAATGTTTCCCCGAACAACA
>JBNKHB010000036.1:0-15154 GCA_050290125.1 Robiginitalea sp. | reverse complement strand
AAGGCGTAAATATTCCAGGCCTGGGCCATCATGCCGTAATCCGGGCTTACCTCATACATGCTACCGGGCAGGGCGTAGCTGAAACTCCGGGTCATCCTCTGAAGGTAGTCCAGTGCCTGATCGGGCCGGCCGTAGTTGTTCTCCGCTACGGCAAGGACCCCCGTCGGCAGGGTCATGACCGCCCCTGTATAGGAGAAAACCTTGCTTCCCTGGAAGGAGCCGTCGTCTTCCCCGGCCGATTCGTCCCGGTCGATCCCCGTTACAAATACCCCAAAGGGGTTGGTAAACTTTCGGGCCGTCTCCAGGGCGGCAATGGCCCTGGCGGTATCGGCGATCCGCTCTTCCATGGGCGTGTTCACCACCCAGTTATGATGGACCACAAACGGGCGGAGGCCGCCGGCCGGATTCCGGCGTATGGCGGCGCGGGTCTGTTCCAGCTCTTCTACCGCCCAGGGTTTGTTCAGGGTATCCGCACGTACGATCGCGTCTTCGATCAGGTGCAGGGCCTGCTCGTCCGTCCCCATAAAATCGGCATAAGAGTCAAATGCTTCCGACCAAAAATCCCGGTTGATGCGCTCCCGGAGCTCGTCGGCCTTCGCCGCGTATTCCGAAGCGAGGTCATTTTTCCCTAAGGCCCCGGCCATGGCCGCAGCATCACGAAATGCTGCATAGGTATAGGCGGCCACATCGATCATTTCGCTGTCCAACCCATGGATCTCCATCATCCCGAAGCCGTCCGGGAAACCGTTGCCGTTCTCGTCGTTTTCCTCCATGAGCCAGGCGAGGCCTTTTCGGACCGTCGGGAAATAGCGCTCCAGGAACGCCCGGTCCCCGCTCCAGCGGTAGACCTGCCAGATAAGGGAGGCAAATTGGGGCGTCTCGTTGATATTCCCAGGATTAAAGACGGCTCCGTTGGTGGACATTTCATGCAGGATGCGGCCGTTGCCGTTTACGGCATTGGAAACGCTGTCCAGCAGCCGAATGGTCTGGAAGGTGATTTCCTGCTGCCCGACGGCCATATAGCCCCGCAAGGCGTACTCGCTGTCCACGCCAAACCACCAGGGGTAATCCGGGATTCCGGCCGTAATGCCAGTCCCGATCCCGGGGACCTCCCGGATCATCCAGTCCGAATTGTATTTGAGCCACTCAAAGCTTTGTTGAAGGGTCTCGTTGGGGATGGTGAGCTTACTCCGGTTAGCCAGGGCCTCGTAACGGCCTTTTTTAGCGGCTAGCAATTCAGTGGCATGGTCCCGGATCAGTTTAAAGCTGGTTTCCGCTTCTTTGCCGGATCGATCGGACCCGGCGATCGCAAAGCGGAGCGTCCGGGTGGCGCCGGGAGGAATGCTCAGCGCATAACGGAGGCTGCGGGAAATGCCCATGCCAGCGTAGGCTTGTTCTACTTCTGCGTGCCCATCCGGCGGGCTGTCGGAGCCGAATATTGCGTGCCAGTTGGCAGCGCTGTCCCGACCGGCCCAAGCGCCCAGGTCAGTATTGTAAACTGCCTCGTCGGGCCCGTCTTCCATCCCGGTGCGTTCGCCCAGCCAGGTGGGGCGGAGGTCTATATGGCCCGTAAATTCGGCCTCGAGTTCGAGGGGCGCGTCGCCGGTGTTTTCAAACAGGTATTCCACTGCGATCCCGGGCAGGTCATCGGGCGCGAATTGCCAGCGTTCCACATGCAAGCCAAGGGTTTGCGATTCCCAACGATGCCGGTTGGCCATTGGAAAGTTGACAAAGGATCTGGCCCCTTTGAGCGGCAGGAGTTGCCCGTTGTGGAAAAGCGAAAGCTCAAAGCCATCCAGCAGTTTGACCGGGTGCGCCCATACACCGCCCATTTCCCCTTTGATATGCCATCCGAGTTCCGGGAAACTCCCATCCTGGTGGCCAACGGCATAGGCCCGGTTCCCTGCGGTCACATATGGACTGGCCAGGTATTCACTGTGGCCTTCAATTTGAGGGCTACCCTCCAAAAGGGAGGCGAAGCTTTGCCGGGTTTGCTGCTTCTCGAACGTACAGGAGGAAACCAGTCCTGCAGCGAGGCAGGCCAAAACGAGAGTGCGATGCGGATATTTCATGGGTAAACGGATAGGTGGGTGTCCGCCTAAAAATATGAAATTCCACGGCAAGCGATTTGCATTCCCCTTGAGACGAGGGCAAAAAAAAACAGCCACGATAGCGTGGCTGTTTTTTATTATGATTCGAGTGGATTGCCTTCCCGGTCTGTAAAGCGATATTCCAGATAGGTATAAGCATCCCGAGGTTGGACCTTGATCCATTTTTTGTATTCCAGGAACCATTTGGAACGGATGGAAGGAAAGCCCTTGGTCAGATAGGCGGCGATAAAGGGGTGGGCGTTCAGGGTAATCGCCTTGTCCTTGTCGTTTCCTTTCAATACTTGTTCCAGTTCGTGGCTGATCTTTTCGATCAGCACGATGGGTGCTTCCACTTCCTGGCCCTGGCCGCTGGGATCCACCTCGGTGGTCTTGATATTCACCTCCGGACGAACCCGTTGGCGCGTGATTTGCACGAGCCCGAATTTACTGGGCGGAAGGATCTTGTGCTTGGCACGGTCGTCATTCATCTCATCGCGGAGATGGTTGTACAGCTTCTTGCGGTGGTCCGGCCGGACCATGTCAATGAAGTCGATGACGATAATTCCTCCCATATCGCGCAACCGCAGTTGCCGGGCAATTTCCGTGGCAGCCAGCAGATTCACCTCCAGGGCGGTATCCTCCTGGTTCTTTGCTTTCGTTGAGCGGTTGCCACTGTTCACGTCGATAACGTGCAGGGCCTCCGTATGCTCAATGACCAGGTAGGCGCCTTTGCTCATGGAAGCCGTACGTCCGAACGACGTCTTGATCTGCCGTTCGATGCCGAATTTTTCAAAGATCGGCACATTGGAATCGTACAACTTAACGATGGATTCTTTTTCAGGGGCAATTTCATGCACATAATCCTTGATTTGATTATAGAGCGTTTCATCGTCCACATGGATGCCGGTAAAGTCATCGTTGAATACATCGCGGAGAATTGAAGAAGCCCTGTTTACCTCCACCAATACTTTGGAAGGGGTAGGGGCCCTGTATAATTTCTTGCACATCGATACCCATTTGGATACCAGATTCTGCAAATCCTTGTCTAATTCCGCTACTTTTTTGCCTTCCGCCACCGTGCGGATGATCACGCCAAAACCTTTGGGTTTGATGCTCGTGACCAGGCGTTTAAGCCGATCTTTTTCTTCCTTGCTGTCGATCTTCTGAGATACGGACACACGGTCCGAGAAGGGAACCATGACCAGATACCGACCGGCAAGGGAAAGCTCTGAGCTAATGCGTGGGCCTTTGGTCGAAATAGGTTCCTTGACGATCTGGACCATCAGGGCCTGGTTCGGCTTGATAACATCTTTGATGCTACCGTTCTTATCGATGTCTTTTTCGAATGGAAATTTCTTGAGTGTAAAATCTTTGAGCCTCCCGGAACGGACCATTTTAATGAATTTCAGCGTGCTGCGCAGCTGGGGTCCCAGATCGTGATAGTGAAGGAATGCGTCCTTTTCGTATCCCACATCCACAAAGGCTGCGTTCAGCCCTGTGACCGGTTTCCGGATCTTGGCGATCAGGATATCGCCAACATTGAAGTTGTGATCTTCTTCATCTTTGTGAAGCTCTATGAGTTTTCCATTCTTGAGCAAGGCAAAATCGACGGAATCAGAACTGGATCTTACGATTAATTCTCTATTCACCTGATTTGATTTAGCTCTGTTGCCCGCAGACGGGGAACAGAATGATTAAACAATAGTAGATACAGGTTGTATCGTAAACCCGTCGAAATCCTCAATAGGAAATTCTATGTCAAAGAACGTGTTAAAATGAAAAAGTAGTTCTTACAACTACTTTTTCTTATGGCGGTTAGCTCTCCTGCGCTTTTTTCGCTTGTGGGTAGCTACCTTATGTCTTTTTCTTTTCTTACCACTCGGCATAGTTGCTAATTAAGAGTTCTTACTTGACCTGCACGTTACTCTTAACGCCTTCCACGAAAACCTTGGCTGGCTTGAATGCCGGGATGTTGTGGGCAGGGATCTTGATGGTCGTGTTCTTGGAAATATTTCTGCCGGTCTTTTCTGCCCGGGTCTTGATTATAAAGCTTCCAAATCCTCTCAAATAAACGTTGTCACCGTTCTCTAGAGACGTTTTTACTTCTTCCATAAAACTCTCCACGGTAGCTTGGACGTCTCCCTTTTCCATTCCAAGTTTCTCTGAGATTCTCGATACGATATCAGCTTTCGTCATTTTATTATAATTAACTGTAGGTTTCAGGGTTGCAAATATATAAATATTATTCAATCTTTCGTCCCGCAAATCAATTTAACTCCTTAAAAGCAACACTATTGCGAGCGGCTTCTAACGGAACCGATTTTTCGGATACCATATTAAAGTGGTATGGTGAACATAAAAGGGAATTGCCCTGGAGGGGGAGCAAAGATCCCTATACCATTTGGTTGTCCGAGATCATCCTGCAACAGACCCGGGTGAACCAGGGGATGCCCTATTTCCTGCGTTTTAAGGAGCGTTTTCCCAGTGTACGGCATCTGGCGGAGGCATCGGAGGAGGAAGTGCTCAAGCTCTGGCAGGGTCTGGGGTATTATTCCCGTGCACGGAACCTCCATAAAACGGCCCGGAAGGTGGCATTTGAAATGGATGAGCGCTTTCCGGATACCTACAAGGGGTTGCTCTCCCTCAGCGGCGTGGGTCCGTATACCGCGGCCGCCATTGCCTCGATCTGCTTTGGGCTGCCCCATCCGGTGGTAGACGGCAATGTCTACCGGGTGCTTGCCCGATATTTTAAAGTTGAATTGCCGATAAATACTCCGAAAGGGCGGCGCTACTTCGACGAGCTGGCCCACGAGGTTATGGCCTCAGGTCCTATTGCCGATTACAATCAAGGGATCATGGAATTCGGAGCCGTGCAATGCGTGCCCGTAAACCCCGACTGTGATGTTTGTCCGTTGGCGGATAGTTGCGGAGCCCTGGCCGGCAACCAGGTGCGGGAACTGCCCGTTAAATTGCCCAAAAACCCAATCAGGGAGCGCCACTTCCACTATATCATGCCGGTGGATCCCGATTTGAGGACCTATCTGCAACAGCGCAACGAACCCGGTATCTGGCGTGGGCTGTATGAGTTTCCTTTGCTGGAACGGGAAAATGCGCCGGAGCCTGCTGAGATTGCCAGCTGCCTCCGTGAGGCGACCAAAATGCCGGGCCTTAGCCTGGAACGAAGCGTGCGTTTGAACGAAACCCCGGTGGTCCATAAACTATCGCACCAGCACCTGCGGACCACCTTTTGGGTAGCACATGTTAAAGGCCTGCCGGAAGAATCGCTGTCCCTGGAGGATGCCGCCCGATACCCCGTCTCAAAGCTGATAGAAGGCTTCATGGAAACAGTTAAAAATTCGTACTTTTGATCTAATAATTTCGATATGAGCGGAACACTGAATAAAGTGATGTTGATCGGGCATCTGGGCGACGAGGTAAAGCTGCACTATTTTGAAGGGGGCAACTGCATCGGGCGATTCCCAATTGCCACCAATGAGAGTTATACGAATCGCCAGACCGGCGAAAAGGTGACCAATACGGAATGGCACAATATCGTGGTGCGGAACAAGGCTGCCGAGATCTGCGAAAAATACCTGAGCAAAGGAGATCTGATCTACGTGGAAGGCCGTCTTAAGACCCGCCAGTGGCAGGGCGAAGACGGAAACACGCGGTATACGACCGAGATCCAGGCTACCGATTTCACCTTCCTGTCCAACAAGGGCGAAGGTATGGGCCCCGCACCAGGAGCTGCAGCAGGCAACCCCGGTGAAATGCGCCAGCCCGCACCCTCTGCACCCAGGGCGGAGACCGTGGAGGCCCCGGAGGAAGATGACCTTCCCTTTTAGTTAACAAAATCATCGGCAGTTGGATCCCGACCCCCTAAGTTCGGTATTTCTTCAGATCGGCGTGGATGGCATTCTGCTACTGAAACTGCTGTTACTGGTTTTCTTGCTGGCCTGTTCTGCCCTGATTTCTGGGGCGGAAGTAGCATTCTTCGGCCTTTCCCAAACCGAGGTCAACGAGTTTCGCGATTCCGGGGGATCCGTTGGGGCTATTATCCATCGCCTGCTGGAGAAACCCAAGAAATTGCTGGCCACCATCCTGATCTCCAACAATGCCATCAACATCGGGATCGTGCTGTTGCTAACCAGCGTGGGAGAAGTTTTGTTCGCCGGCCTGGACCGGATGTACTTCGGTTTCATCTCCCTGCGATTTGTGCTGGAGATCGTGTTGGCCACTTTCCTGATCCTGCTTTTCGGGGAAATCCTGCCCAAGATCTACGCCAATCGCAACCGCGTTAGCTTCGCCAAACGCATGGCCTATGTGCTAAAAGTGTTGGACGTGGTGTTTACGCCGCTGACGGCGCCCATGCGCGCGGGCACCATCATGCTCTACCGGCGCCTGGGAAAACAGAAGTCCAATCTGAGCGTGGACCACCTGTCACAGGCCTTGGAACTCACCACCGAAGGGGATACCACCCGGGAGGAACAGAAGATCCTGGAAGGCATCGTTTCTTTCGGGAATACGGATACCAAACAGGTGATGCGACCGCGGATTGACATCTTTGCCCTGGCCGACGACCTGAAGTATCCGGAAGTCCTGGAGGCGATCCGTAAGAACGGTTACTCGCGCATCCCTGTATTTACCGAGAACATCGATAAGGTCCGCGGCGTCCTGTACGTCAAGGATTTGCTGCCCTATCTGGATCGCAAGGTGCTGGACTGGACCCGTCTCATCCGGGAACCTTATTTTGTGCCGGAGAACAAAAAGCTGGACGACCTGCTCCTGGAATTCCAGGATAAAAAGAATCACCTGGCAATTGTAGTGGACGAATTCGGTGGCACTTCGGGCATTGTAACCCTGGAGGATGTGATCGAGGAGATCGTGGGGGATATTAGCGATGAATTTGACGACGAAGACCTGATCTATTCCAAGCTGGACGACCATAATTATGTCTTTGACGGCAAGACGAACCTGAAGGATTTTTACCGGGTGGCGCGGATAACGGACGAAGATGATTTTGAGGATAAAAAAGGGGAGTCCGAGACCATTGCCGGTTTTGTGTTGGAAATCTCCGGCAATTTCCCGAAGCGCGGAGAGACCATCCTTTTTAACGAATACCAATTTACGGTGGAGAGCCTGGATAAAAAACGACTGAAACAGATTAAAATCACCCTGCCGCATGAGCCTTAGATCGCTTTGCTGGATTGCCCTCGCTTGCCTGGCGGTTTCCGGATGCGGGGAAGAGGTGTTGCCTAAACCCAAGGCGATGCTTCGCCTTGAATTTCCGGATCGCGCCTACCGCCTGCTGGATATGGATTGCCCGTACAGCTTTGAATACAATGGACTTGCACAGCTGCAAACAGGGGATTCATGCAATCTTGTGCTGGATTACCCCTCCATGAAAGGGTCCCTATACATTACTTATAAGCCGGTGGACGGGAACCTGAAGGCCTTGCTTACCGATGCCCAGAAACTCTCCTACGAGCATGTGGTGAAGGCGGATAACATCCTGGAACAACCTTTTGTAAATCAAGAGGCCGGGATCTACGGAATGTTTTACGAGGTAAGCGGGGATGCCGCTTCTCAATCTCAGTTCTACGCCACGGACAGCACCCGGCATTTTATAACCGGTTCGCTGTATTTCTATGCCAAGCCCAATTACGATTCGATCTATCCCGCGGCGGTATACCTGCAAAACGACATCCGCAGGATCATGGAGAGCCTCAGATGGAAGTAAACCTAAGTGACCACTGAGAATGGGCCTGGAATATTCAGCGGACCTCCTGAAAAGCTGCTACGAGCGGATTGCACCCCTGGTGCACCGGACCCCGGTCCTGCATTCCCGATTGCTGGACGAGCGTTCCGGGGCCTCCTTGTATTTTAAATGCGAAAATTTCCAGAAAGGCGGATCCTATAAAATAAGGGGGGCCACACATGCCGTATTGCGCTTGCAGGAGAACGGCCCGCTCCCCGCTGTGGTAACCCATTCCTCCGGCAACTTTGCACAGGCACTGGCCCTGGCCGCCGCTAATCTCGGGCTTCCCGCGCATATTGTGATGCCAAAGGACGCACCGTCCGTAAAGATCGACGCGGTGCGCGCATACGGTGCTGTCGTAACGCTTTGCGAACCCGGCCTGGCATCCCGCGAAGCGGCTGCCGAAAGGCGTTGCGCAGAAACCGGCGGGGTATTCATCCATCCCTCCAATGACCCGATGGTTTTGCTCGGACAGGGGACGGCATGCATGGAATTGCTGGATGATCAACCGGGTCTGGATGCGGTTGTGGCACCGGTAGGGGGAGGCGGTTTGTTGGCCGGCACCGCCCTGGCCGCCCATTATTTTGGCAGCGATTGCGAGGCCGTGGGAGCGGAGCCATTTGCCGTAGACGACGCATACCGCTCATTGGAAAGCGGTCGCATCGAAACCAATGCAAGTACCGAAACCATAGCGGACGGGCTTAAAACCGTGTTGGGATCCTACACCTTCCCGGTGCTGAGGGAATACGTCCACATGATCGTACGGGTAGAGGAAAGCGAGATCATCAGCGCCATGAAATTAGTCTGGGAGCGGATGAAGATCGTGATCGAGCCCTCCAGCGCCGTGGCCGTGGCCGCTGTGTTAAGAAGCCCAGATCGCTTTAAAGGCCAACGCGTGGGCATTATCATCTCCGGTGGAAACGTGGACCTCGGGCGTTTGCCGTTTTAATCCTCCTGCATTTCGCCTTCCCGGGCTTCCAAAACCGCACGCGCCTTTTCGATGCTTTCAAACACCTGGTCGCGCATGGCATTTACCTTTTGTTCTTCCTCAACGAGCCACTCTTTTTTCTGCGCGCTCAATTCTTTGCCTTTCATAACTTCCTCGTGGTCAAACCGCTCTCCAAAGCCGCGCATCCAGCCCATCATAGCCTGATGGGATGCCTGCAGGTCCTCCATGGCTTCGCGATAGGGTTGCCCGGCTTCGGTGCTGTCCGCCAATGGCTTCAGTTCGGCTACCAGGGAACTGAGCTCGCTCATCCTGGGCATTACCGAGTCGTGGACGGCCATTACGGCTTCCATCCGCGAGGGTTCTTCTGTCTTTTTCTCCTCCTTGCAGGAGACTGCCACAAGCAGGATGGCAGTTACAAGGGAAACAATCTTGATACGGTAAAACGTCGTTTTCATAAAAAGGGGAATAATAGTGCAAAAATAAGGACAACGATCGGATCCTCCATCAATCGAAATCGGCCTCCGTCACCTCGTAATTGACCACGGCTTCCAGTAGTTTGCTTTCGATCTCCTGAGGTCCCATAGTTTGTGTTTTTACGGCGGGGAATTTAATCCCGTCCACTTCCTGGTACTCCAGGATGTTGGACTCCTGGCTCTGGGTTTGCCCGCCCATGCTGATCACTGAGGTTTCTTTGACCTTCAGGCCCGTGGCAACGTCATAAAAGAAACTGGCCTGTATGCTCTGGCCCGGCACGTCGATGCGGTAAGCAGGTTTGCCGTTCACCTCCTCGGACCCTGCCAGGATTGCCTCGGGGTTGGTGGCAATGGCTTGTTCCGGAAAGATGCCCATGACCTTTTGCAGGTCTTTTTTCATTTCCTCCGGCAGGGGCATTTTGTTCCCACCCTGTTTCATGTACAACTCGTCGCCTTTGGCGATTACGCCCATCAGGGGAGCGTCGTTCATATAGGTGGTTTGGGCATAGCGATCCGCGGTGCGCAGTTCTTCCATTTTCACCGTGGAGCCCATGGCGGAACCCTCATAGACAAGTTTCAGGGAGTGTATTGCATTCACTTTTTCCCTTCCCCCGATCGCCTCAAAATACCGGTTGATAACGGTACTTACGCTTTCACCGACCGGCACGGAGGCCGAATAATCCGGTTTCTCAACCGGTTCTGCCGTTTGGCTGTAGTATTTGATGGGAACGGCCTTGCCTTTGAACTCCATTTTTTCCAGGTTCTCCAGTACTTCGCTCCCTTTTCCCGCAATTACGATCCGCGCATTTTCAGGATGGAAATACTGTCGGGCAGCCTGTTGTACGTCTTCCTTGGTGATGGCTTCCAGGCGTTCCAAATAGGTCTTGTAATAATCTGCAGGCAGGTCCTCCGTTTCAATATTGTAAGCATACCGGGCAATGGTGGAGGGCTGTTCCAGGGCCAGTACAAAACTACCCGTATATTTTGCTTTGGCAATCTCGAGTTCTTTATCGGAAACCGGCTCCGTCCGGATGCGGTCTATTTCCCGTAGGATTTCAACCACTGAGCTGTCGGTGACCATGTTCCGGACGCTGGCCGTGGCCCTGAACAGGGAAGGCACGTATTTGTCATTCCCCAGCCCGGAGCCGGAGCCGTAGGTGTATCCCTTGTCCTCCCTCAGGTTCAGGAACAAGCGGGCTTCGCCTCCCCCTCCCAGGATTTGGTTGGCCAGCAGGGCCGGCAGGAAGTCCTGGTCTTTCATTTTTAGGTCTACCAGGTTTTGTACGGCGATTTCCGACTGGACGGCATTGGGCATATCCACGAAATTCACCTGTGTGTACTGGGCTTGGGCAGGATCTGTAAAAGAGTAGGAAGGCGGGGAGGCCTTGGTCCAGGGGGTAAAGAATTCGGTCACCAGCTCCCGCACCTGGTCAAATTTCACGTCTCCGATCACCACCAGATAGGCGTTGGCCGGTACAAAGTAGTTCCGGTAAAACTCCTCAACATCGTACAAGCTCACATTTTCCAGCGATGCTTCGGTGATGAATTCCCCGTATGGGTGATCCTTTCCGTAGGCCAGTGCATATTGCAGCCTTCCTGCTATGGCGGAAACGTCTTTTTCCTGGGCCTTCAGGGCGGTAATCAGCCGTTCTTTGTCCTTGTCAAAATCCTCCTGGGTGAAGTTCGGATACAGGGCGGCTTCCGCTACTAGTTCCACGAGCCGCGGGAAGTGTTTGCTCAAGGCCTGGGCAAAAGCACTCTGGGACCCAAAATTGATCGTGGCGCCCAGAAAATCCACCTCTTCGTTGAAATCGTCCTTGGGAATGTTCCTGGAACCGTTGCCCATCAGGCTGCCCGCCAGTTGCTGTACCCCGGCCTTTCCCCCTTCCAGAATAGGTGGATTATCCAATAGCAGCTGTAGTGAAACCCTTGGCAACTTGCTGTTCTCCACCACCAGCACCTTCATGCCGTTGGGCATGTCAAAATGCCTGGCGTCCTTCAAATTGATTTCGGGTGCAGGGGCCGGTTCCGGCATTTTGCTGCGGTCGATCTGAGCGCTCAACCCTGCCGAGGCGCAAACCAGCGCTATAAATAAGGATAGTTTCTTCATGATCTTAATTGTCGATTGCATCTTCGGGCAGGTACTCAATTACGGCGCGTTGGTTGGGGTTGAGATATTTCCGCGCTACTTCCCGGATTTCTTCGCGGGTGACGGAGCGGTAAATATCGATCTCCTTATTGATGAGATCGGTATCCCCGTAAAGCATATAATTTGTTGCCAGCGAATTGGCAATACCGCTCACACTGGAATTGGAATTCACATAGCGGTTTTCAAATTTATTCTGCAATTTCTGGAAGTCGCGTTCCGATATAAGTTCCTCCCGCACCAGGGCAATCTCCTCTTCGGCCTCGGATACAAGGGTCTCCAGCGGCGTTTGGCCAACCGGTATGGAGAAAACGATGTACATCCCGTAGTCTTCCTGCCCGATGTTAAAGGCACCGACCTGCAACGCCTGTTTCTGGTCGTCCACCAGCTTTTTATAAAGCTTGGAGCTGCGGCCGTCGCTGAGGTAGGCGGAAACCATATCCAGCACATAGGCATCCCGCTCCCGGAATCCCGGGGTTCGGTAAGCGACAATGGAGGCGGGGATCTGGATGTTCTTGTCATAAGCCTTTCCGCGGATTTCCACGCTGATCGGCGCCTCTTCCGGTAAATTCCGTTCAAACTCAGGTCCGCTGGGGATATCCCCGAAATAATCCCCTATCAGTTTCCGCGTTTTGGCCGGATCGATGTCACCGGCAACCACAAGCACCGCGTTGTTGGGCCCGTAATACTTCTTGTTGTAGGCAATCACATCTTCCAGGGTGGCGGCTTCCAGGTCCTCCATATAGCCGATGTTGGGATCTTTGTAGGGGTGGACCTTAAACAGGTGTTCTCCTATAACGCTGAGGATTTGTCCGTACGGGGAATTGTCGTATCGCTGGCGGCGCTCCTCTTTCACCACTTCGATTTGGGTGTCCAGGCCCTCCTGGTCGATCACCGGGTGCAGCATCCTTTCGGATTCCAGCCATAGCCCCAATTCCAGGTTGTTGGATGGGAAGACCTCATAGTAATAGGTGCGGTCCTGAGAGGTATTGGCATTATTGCGACCGCCCCGTGAGGAAACGATCTCAAACCACTTGCTTCGCTCAATATTGGGACTCCCCTCAAAGAGCAGGTGTTCGAACAGGTGTGCAAAGCCGGTCCTGCCTTCCGTACGGTCTTTACCGCCAACATGGTACATGACGGAGGTGACCACCACGGGTGCGCTATTGTCCTGATGCAGGATTACGTGCAGCCCGTTATCCAGGTCATACTCCTCAAAACTCACCTCCTGGGCGGAGAGCCCGCTGAGGGCCCCGGCCAGGAGGAGCATCAGGGTAATTTTTTTCATAGGGTTCCGGTTTATGGTGTTTAGCACAGCAGTATGGCGATTCCTACAATGCCTGATTCACTAAAATAAAGCGATTTGGATTACCTATGGAGCTTAAAACCTTCTTTAACACTAATTTAAAGGATCCATAGCCGCTTTGGATGTTCGGGCGTGCCGGCTTGTTTTTATTGCCGGTTAAGTGTTATATTTAAGAAAACCAAAACATCCGATCATGACGTCATATGCCTTGCCTGTCCGGTTCGGTCTGGCCACCAGTGGTTGCCTTATCGCCTATTTCCTGATCCTGTCCCTCTTCGGCTTGCATACCAATGTGTTTTACAGCTTGTTCAACGGCGTCATTACGGGCTTTGGAATCTACGAGGCGATCAAGATGTTCAAATTAAAGGCCGGCAGCGATTTCAATTACGGCAAAGGTTTTACGGCCGGTATTGTTACCGGCTTTGTGGCAACCCTCATTTTTACAGTGTTTTTTGCCTTCTACAGCACGGAGTTGAGCTCGGATTTTCTGCCGAACCTCTCCACCGCTTTTTTCAAGGATTTTCAGAATTTTGAAGGGATCGTCTTTTTTACCGTGGCGATCATGGGATTTGCTACCTCGCTGGTCCTGACCCTGGCTTTTATGCAATTGCTCAAGGGCAGCAACAACCCCAGGTAAAAAATCTGTCTAAATCCCTCGCGCACCCTTGCCAATTAGCAATTTAGCAGTATATTTGCACCCGCCTTTGAGGGTTCGGGAACAACCCGGCACCTGGATTAAAAAGGCATCACACTTTTAATAAGCACGCTATGTATGCAATTGTAGAGATAGCAGGGCAGCAATTTAAAGTTGCGAAAGACCAGAAGGTTTACGTCAACCGGCTGAAGGAAGAAGAAGGACAGAAAGTTACTCTGGACCAGGTTCTTCTGATCGGCGACGGGGATGCCGTAACCATTGGCGCCCCGGCTATAGACGGCGCTGCCGTGGAGGCAAAAGTCCTCAAGCATCTAAAAGGCGATAAGGTTATCGTCTTCAAGAAGAAAAGAAGAAAAGGGTATCAAAAGAAAAACGGTCACCGTCAGCCTTTGACCGAATTGGTCATTGAAGGTATCGTGGCAAAAGGCGCCAAGAAAGCGGCTGCCAAACCGGCTGCCGAAAAGGCTCCGGCCGCCAAGAAGGAAACTCCCGCCGCAAAGCCGGCAGAAGCCAAAGCAGCCGCTCCTAAAAAGGAAGCAGCTCCAAAGCAGGCCAAGGAGGATCTTAGCGGTAAAACGGTAGCAGAACTGAAGGAAATGGCCAAAACCCAGGGGATTACCGGTTACTCTTCTATGAAGAAAGCCGAGTTGATCGCTGCTCTGGGAGGAAAGTAATTGAAACCAGCAACCGGGATACCATCCCGATAAAACGAATAGATCATGGCACATAAAAAAGGTGTAGGTAGTTCCAAGAACGGACGCGAGTCGGAATCTAAACGACTGGGCGTAAAGATCTTCGGTGGCCAAAAAGCCATTGCCGGAAACATCATCGTGCGTCAGCGCGGTACCCGTCACAATGCCGGGGAGAATGTCTACGTTAGCAAAGACCATACGCTCCACGCCGCTATTGACGGCACTGTGCGTTTCGATAAAAAATCCGGAGGGAAATCCTTCGTTTCCGTAGAGCCTTCCGAGGCTTAAACGGCACCCTGAATTACACAAGCAACCCCGTAGTGAGCAGCGCTCACTACGGGGTTTTTCTTTTGTACCGGATTGGATTCCGAGCGCATTCTCCGGGATAGAGAGTTTCAGATTGAAAGGATTTGTCTAGCTTTAGGCAACCACAAAATCCACTTTTATGAAAAAACTTCTTTTGGCGCTCTCCTTAAGCGCTGCCCTGCTCTTTAGCAGTTGTCTTGGTTCCTACAGGGCTTTCAATAACCTGCTGGATTGGAATTCCGGGGTTTCGGACAGCCGCTTTGTCAACAACCTCGTATTCTGGGGGCTTTGGATCGTACCGGTCTATGAACTATTTATCCTGGGGGATACCTTGATCTTCAATGTGATCGAATTCTGGTCGGGGTCTAACCCTATTGCCCTGGAAGAAGGGGAATCCGAGGTTCAACTGGTAGAGCGAGACGGGAATCTCTACCGGATGCGCGCCACCAAGAACCGGCTGCAGGTGGCTGTGATCGAAGGACCCAAAAAGGGATCCAAGATCGAGTTTTTCTACAAGCCCGACGAAAAATCCTGGAATGCCATCCGCCCCAGCGGCGAGATCATTCCCTTGTCCAGGATGGAAGACGGCTTCTACATCGTATATATGCCGGACGGGAAGGAAGTCCGGATCCAGGAAGGCACTTCCCGGGAAGAGGGCCTTGCGTTGCTCAGGGAATACCGGGATTGTTATACTATGGACGGTATGCTTGCTGAAGGCAGGTAAAGCCGATTATCCCCAAATAAAAAGCCCCGGCAGATCGCCGGGGCTTTTATTATTG
>JBNKHB010000035.1:0-15306 GCA_050290125.1 Robiginitalea sp. | reverse complement strand
CAGAGGGCCTGGAAGGTGCCGAACCCCGTGCTCCGAGGCATCCTCCGGAAAACGGTGTCGGAGGAAGTCGTGCCGGCGTACCGCCGGGGGGACCACCCAGACGTTGAAGTACGCACCGCGGAGGAGCTGGAGCAGCAGATGAATGCCTCCGTGGAGGCCGGCGCAAGGATTGCCGTTGGCGGGCGGCGTAAGGGCACGTACTTCGAGCCCACGGTCCTGTCGAACGTCACGCCAGGCATGCCCGTCTTTGATCAGGAAACCTTCGGGCCCTTGCTGGCGGTGAGTACTTTTGAAAGCGAACAGGGGGCTGTGGAAATGGTCAACCGCTCCGAATTCGGCCTGGGGGTATCCCTCTTTACCCGGGATCAGGAGCGGGCTGAGCGCCTGATCCCACAATTGAACGAAGGCGCTGTATTTGTGAACGAACTGGTCAAGAGCGATCCGCGCCTGCCTTTCGGGGGAGTCAAGATTTCAGGCTATGGCAGGGAGCTCTCGCGCGAGGGTATCCGGGAATTCGTCAACAAGAAGACCGTATATATCTCGAAATAGGCAGGCGCCTTTTTAATGATTCCGCAATTCCGCTCAGTGCGAATTGTCATCTGAATAAAAGATATTTTAATTAACTCTGGGGCAACACAGCGTATTGCCTGCCGGGATATCTTTGCATAAAGTTGTGGCACTATGCGATTTCAAACAAGGTATTGGGTAAAGCTGCAGGACCTGAACGCCAATGGAACGCTCTTCGGCGGACAGCTGCTCTCCTGGATAGACGAACAAGCCATCTTGTACAGCATCATCCAGCTGGAAAACAAGAAGGTGGTCACCAAATATATGTCCGAGATCAACTTCATGAGTTCGGCCCAGGCCGGGGATATCGTGGAGATAGGGATCGAAGTGGTGAAGTTCGGGAAATCCTCGCTCACATTGCGCTGCGAGGCCCGGAACAAAATGACCCACGAAACCATTGTCACCGTAGACCAGTTGATCGTAGTTAACCTGGGGGATAATGGGAAACCGGTACCGCACGGCAAGAACAAGGTGGAGTTCGTAAAAGACCGCCTGGCCAAATCTTCTTAATTGCCGGGAGGCGTTGTGCTTTTCAACTCCTCTGCCACGGTATGGGCCTGATGCAGAGCTCGCAACAGGTTTTCTCCCCATAATTTTCCGATTTCTTCTTCCGTATAACCTCGCCGGAGCAGTTCCTCGGTCACATTCAGGGTTTCGGAGGCATCTGCCCAACCACGGACTCCACCGCCGCCGTCAAAATCGGAGCTGATCCCTACATGATCGATCCCTATCTTGTCAACCATATAATCGATATGGTCCACTAGATCTGTTACGGCTACAGCAGGGGGCACCCCCTCAAGTTGTGCGGCAACGCTGTCCGCAAGGGCATGTACCCGGGGCCTGTTGGTCTGATAGATCCGCCATTGGGCATCGTCCAGATCCGCTAATTCCCCGCGATCGTACCATTGCAGGTCCAGGGAATCGGCCACTTGCCTGTATAGGTCGCGCATAAAGGCGCTGTGTGCTTCATTTTTTTCCGTATTCAGGTAGGCCGAAAAGGCAACCGTCTGCACCACCCCGCCATTGGCCCGGATCCGTTCGAGTTGTTCGTCATCCAGGTTCCTACTGTGGTCACAAAGCGCACGGGCTGAGGAATGGGAGGCAATAACCGGAGCCTTTGAACGCTCCAAAATCTGCAAGCTGGCCTCCCTGGAGAGGTGGGAAAGATCGATAAGTATTCCTAACTTATTCATCTCATCCACAGCTTTTTGCCCTAACTCACTTAAACCATTGTGCAACCATTTGCCATCCGCTTCGCCCGTATGTGAGTCCGCAAACTGGCTGTGACCGTTATGGGCGAGGGATACATATCGGGCTCCGAGATCGTAATAGCGCTGGAAATTCGCCAGGTCCTCTCCCATGGGATACGCATTCTCGACGCCGATCATGGCTACGCTGCGGCCGGAGTCGTGTATTTGACGTACTTGCTCTGCACTAACGGCCAGCCCGATACGCTCGGGGGCATATTCCTCGCAAAGCCGGTGGATGGCATTGAATTTTGCCAGAGCGTTTGCCTCGGCGCTCTGATACCCTTCGGCACTCAGGGTATCCTGTCCGGTATAGACGATAAACCAGGCCACATCCAGGCCTCCTTCTTCCATTTTTGGCAAGTTAACCTGCGTGGATAAGCGCTGGGTGTAGTTTACGGAATCAGTAAAATCCAAAACATCGATATCGCAGTGAGTGTCAACAGTGATCACGGCTTTGTGAACCGATGCCGCTAGTGCGGGGTCAAATAACTGGGATTCCTGTTTTTTAGGGGCACAGGCGGCAATGAAGAGCAGGACGCAAACAAGTGCGATTCGAGGCATATTAAGGAGTATTTACCTACAAGAAATAGGGTTTGACAACACTATGGGAAAGATAGGGAACATTTAATTGCCGGCCCCCGGCCAAATGCAGATTTTTAGGATGAATTACCGGTTCCCGGCGATCGGTGACCCCCAAGAAACTTCAAACATGCCAGTAAAACCCAAGGACCTGCTCCATCAATTGGCCGAGCTTCAATCGGCATTGGACGGGTTCTCCTTTGACCATTTGAACACCCGGGAAGCCCGAGAACTGAAGGGCTCATTTGAAGCCTTCCGCCAGCAACTGGAGTCCCGTATTTGGAATCCGGATGCAACAGCTGCGCAGCCAGCGGCAACCACGCTTCCTTCGGCCACCGACGAAGCCTCGATGCTTATCGCCACGGTCAGCCATGATATACGCACCCCGCTGAACGGAATTCTCAATTTCACAGAATTGCTGGAGGAAAGCGGTTTGCAGCCCGAACAAGCGCAATACCTGGGAGCTATCCGTACGGCATCCCATACACTCCTGGAGATCCTCAACGAATTGCTGGAATACTCCAAATTGAACGCTGGGCTAGACACACCGCAGCAAATCCCGTTTTCACCCGAACAGGTATTCCAGCAGGTCAGTTATCTCTGCCGTACGCTGATCGTGGACGGGGAGGTCAAATACGGCCTGCATTTGCAGTCCAAACTTCCACAAACCCTGCTGGGAGACCCCTCCAAGCTTTCACAGGTCCTCATGAATCTGCTGGGGAACGCCATCAAGTTTGTCAGGAAAGGCCGGATTGATCTGATCGTCCGTGCGCAGCGCAGCGGCAATACCTGCAGGCTGTACCTGGAAGTTGCGGATACCGGGCCTGGGATTCCCGAAGCGGAACTACCGGTCATTTTTGAACCATTCCGACAGGCAGGCAATTCCGTAGAGAACGGGAAAAAGGGCGTTGGGCTGGGGCTGAGCATCGTGAAGAAGATTATTGAGAGGCAACAGGGAACTATTTCGGTGGAGAGTCGGGTAGGTAAGGGGACCAGCTTCCGTTTTGAACTGGAATATCAGGTCCCGGAATTGCAAAAGGAAGCCGTCCAGCCACCGGCTGCCGCGGAAGAAAAACCCCTGAGCGGTTACCGGGTACTCATATTCGAAGACGACCCCTTGAACCGCCGTATGATGGAAACCAGGCTTGCTTCCTGGGGATGCGTTGTCTTTTCGGCGCACCAGCCCGCTTACGGACTGGGATTGCTGCAACAGGAGTTGATCGACGCCGTGCTGATGGATTTAAGGATGCCGGAAATGGATGGTTATCAGGTAAGTCGCCGGATTCGTGAGGATTCACGTTCGGCCCATATCCCGATTATTGCTGTTACAGCCCATTTTACCGGCGATGATCGCTACAAATGCAGGGAGGCAGGTATTGACGAAGTATTGCTGAAGCCTTTTGCCGCCGAGGAATTGCGCACGCTGTTACTGGAAAAACGGAAGGAGGGATCCGGCCGTCGTACCATACCCACCGCAGGTACGGAAACACCTTCAGAGAATTGGACCCTGGATGGCGTATGGAAAGAATGCATGGGGGACCTGGACATGCTGGAGGAACTGACCCGGCTGCTGAAGAACAATATCCTCGAGTTTTTTGGAAAAATGAAACTGCATATCGCCAATTCGGACTATGCGCAAATCGCTGCAGCGGCGCACAAATTAAAGGCGGGATTGAAATTGATCGAGGCAAATGACTGGCTGGAGTATGTGGCCAACATGATGGCCAGGGCCCGGCAGGGGAGGGAACTCCTGGCAATCGAGTCGGACTACGAAAAGATGAGATTGGCGTATCCGCAACGGGAGCGGCAGCTGGATATGGAGCTCTCGCTAATCAAGACCTCCCACAAGAAATGAATCAAACGCGACTCTTGCTGGCCGAAGACGATGAAATGCTGGCTTCCCTCTTGAAGTTCCGCCTGGAAAAGGGCGGCTACACCGTGGACCTGGCTCCCGACGGGAGGCAGGTTAAGGAATATCTCAAGACCTCGGTACCCGACGTGATCATCAGCGATATCATGATGCCGTATTTCTCGGGGATCGAATTGGTGGATTACCTGCGGAACGAATTGAGGAGTCCGGTACCGATCATCATCATTTCCACGGCAGGGAATGAGGAAAACGTATTGAACGCCTTTGAGCTGGGGGCTGATGATTTTATCTCCAAACCCGTAAGCCCCACCGAGCTATTGGTGCGGGTTGGCAAAGTATTGCGAAGTAGACAGAGTTGATCTCCTTCCTGGTCACATATCAACCGATTTCCCTTTTTGAGGCCCCGAGGATCCATACCAACCTCCTTTGGGACCTCAGTATTTTATTCGGGAGTATCGGTTTGGTTTATTTCCTGGTGATCTTCTGGATGCGAAACCGGATCTCAAGACGGAGGGTGAACATCCGGGACAATAAAAGACTGCTGGCACCCATGATCAGCAATTTCCTGTTCCACCAGCCGGATAGCGGCAGGGAGGGCCACGAGGAATATATCGGGATGAAGATTGAAATCCGGGAAATGCTGAAGGATTCCCTGAACCGAAAGGTGATTACCGAGGTCTTGATGGACTTGAAATCCGACGTGGGCGGGGATGCCCGCCAGCGGGTTTTTCAACTGTACCAAGACCTGGGCCTGCAGCGGGACGCTTACGAAAAGCTCGAGAGCTGGCGCTGGGAAAAAATTTCCCGGGGAATCCTGGAACTCACCGAAATGCAGGTGGATGAGGCCTATGGTTTCATAAAGAAGCACGTGAACAACCGGCGCAGCATCATCCGGAAACAGGCCCAGCTGGCCACGGTTACCTTAAAGGAAGAAGGCATTTCCTATTTCCTGGATACCAACCGCTATCCGATTTCCGAATGGCAGCAGATCAAACTCCTTGAAATCCTGCAGCAACGGTCGGATTACGTACCTCCGAAATTCAGCGCCTGGCTCACCTCCGAGAACCGGGACGTGGTCCTGTTCTCGCTGCGCCTGATCCGCCATTACCGCCAGAGCGATGCGGAACCCGCCATCAACAGCCTGCTCAACCACCGGAAACGCGCCATCCGTATGGCTGCTGTGGAGTGCATCCGCGAGTTTCAGTTCGATTCGTCGCGCAGCCCCCTGAAAATACTATTCAGCCGGGCCGGCGAAGCCTTGAAACTCCTGATCCTGGATACCCTGGCCCATATCGGGACCCCGGAAGACATCCCTTTCCTGAGCGAACAGGCCCTGAAAGATGGAAACTTCCTGGTCCGTTCCAAGGCGCGGTCCGTAATAAATGCCATTGTACCGAACAGCGTATTGCCAACCCTGGATATCGATGCGGTGCCAGTACCAGAAGAACATATAGGGCCCTTGGAGGAAACTAATATGTCAGAAGAGATTATGCGCGCAGGGGAGCCTACGCCTGCAGAGGATACTATTAATGCAGGGGACATAACGACGGCGAAGGAGACAATGCCTGCTGAAGAAACTACGCCAGCAGAAAATACGACACCAGCAGAAATCGAATTGCCGGCATCCGATGGTCATCCGGTAGAAAACGATCCGGATATAATCCTGCCGGTGGGATTGGAACCCCAATTCACCGAAGAAAATGAATTTGAGCCGGCCGGTGCGCCGCTAATTTCCCCCGACGAACCCAAATGGTCCGCTACCGGAGTCCGGCCGGCGGATACCCCCGAAACCACCTCGCTGCCCTGGGAACAGGAAGAAGACGAGGCGCTGTTTGATCTGTGTTTTATGCAAGAATTAGAAGACATCCTGTCCGATGCCGAACCCGGCAACCGGAAGCAAGATTTGCACCCGGAATTTCTCCCGATCGTACAGGCAAACTCCCAACCTATGGAGAAACCCAAATACAATCAATGGCTGATGTCACTGGAGGTGGATTGTGAAATCCTGGACGAAAGCGCCGGCCAGCCTTTTGAAAAGCTGGCAAGTACGTCTGGTGAAACGGCGGAAAGAGCCGCCCTTTCCAACGATTTCCTTCCCCTGGTAGTGGAATCAACGGCCGGGGCCAAATCTATTGGAGAACCCGCCGCTGAGACCCGCGATACATCCTATGGGCAGACCGAAACCCTGATCGAGGAGTTTGAAACGCCTGATTTTGAACTTTCGGATGCCTCCGTGGATCGCGAAGAATCCACCTATTTCCGGCAGGTTCCTGCCCGGGATGAACCTGCAATGAACTGCTTCTCCATATTTGCCGAATTCTTTCGGCACTACGATACGGAATCCAAGCTGATCCTGCTGGACGAAATTCCTGAGGTAGGAGGTACCAAAGAGTTGGTTTTCCTCCGATCTCTGCTGGATGATCCGGATCCACGACTCCAACAAAAAGTCCAACAGGCTATCGGGCAACTGGAGCAACGGCTTGGGGTAGAGGCCAGCACGGGCTCGCCGGGCATCGAGGGATTGCAATACGCGGATCCCGAGCAACAGCCTGAGGATGCGGAAAGAGGTCTGCAGCTTTTCTTTACCCCGGAATTCACCTCAGACAGGCCGAAAAAAAGGAAGGCAACAGCCCGGCCTAAGACTGTGATCGACCGGCTTATGGAATGGTCCAAAAAAATGACTAAACAACGGCATGGCTAAGGAACTGCTGGACATATTGCTGGAATATATAAACATTGTATTCCTGACGTTTACGGGCGTCCTGTTTACGCTATTCGCGTTTATGGGCTATCTGTCCTCGCGCAATTCCATCCATTACAAGAACAAAAGCAGCGTGGGTGACATCTCTCGTATCATGGCCTCGCCGCTGGCTCCCACGATTACCATCATTGCCCCGGCTTACAATGAAGGCCTGACCATCGTGGATAATATTCGTTCGCTGCTTTCGCTTAGTTATGTGAATTATGAAGTGATGGTGGTAAATGACGGCAGCAAGGATGACACGCTACAGAAGACCATCGATGCCTACGATCTGGTCCGGATCGAAAGGGAAATTGACCCCAACTGGCCGGCCAAACCCATTCGCGGGATCTATAAATCCCGCCAGCGTTCCTTTTCCAAACTCACCGTGGTGGACAAGGAGAACGGTGGAAAATCCGACGCCCTGAACACAGGTATTTTGCTATCCGAAAGTCAGTATGTGGGCTGCATCGACGTGGACTGCCTGCTCTTGCCGGATTCGTTGCTGCATGTGGTCAAGGCCTTCTCCGAACGCAGCGAAAAACGGGTAATAGCCGTTGGCGGCGTGATCCGCATAGCGAATTCCTGCAAGATCGACGGGGGTACGCTTGAAGAAATCCGCCTTCCCGAAAACTGGCTGGCGCGATTCCAGTTGCTTGAATATACCCGCTCCTTCCTGCTGGGCCGTATGGCCTGGGGTCGGATCGACAGCCTGTTGATCATCTCAGGCGCCTTCGGTTTCTTTGACCGGGAAATCGCCTTAAAGGTCGGGGGCTATGACACCAACACGGTGGGGGAGGATATGGAGATCGTATTCCGTATGCGGCGGTATATGCACGAGCGCAACCTGCCCTACACGGTGGAATACATCCCGGATCCGCTCTGCTGGACGGAAGTTCCGGAAGACCTTAAAATCCTGGTAAACCAGCGCGACCGCTGGTCCCGCGGGAACCTGGAGACGCTTTACCGGCACCGGGACATGTTCTTCAATCCGAAATTCGGCAGACTGGGGATGCTCAGTTACCCATACTGGTTTTTTTACGAGTGGCTGGCGCCCATCCTTGAATTCCTCGGGTTCTTTTCCATCCTGTTGTTCGCATACCTGGGGATCCTGAACTGGGAATTCTTTGTGGCCATTACACTTACCGTCTATTCGTTTGCCTGCATGTTCTCGTTATATGCCGTTTTGTGGGATGTGTGGTCGTACAACCAATATACCCGTACCAAGGATATCCTCTTGCTGATGTTCTGTGCGCTGATCGAACCGATTACATTCCACCCCATTGTGGTATGGTCCGCCGTTAGGGGCAATTACAAAAAGCTTTTCAAGATCAATTCGGGCTGGGGATCCCAGGTCCGTAAAGGATTTGCCAAGACGTAAGGTTATGAAGTGGCTGTCATTTTTTAGGAATTCCTCCCGAAAGCGATACCTGCGCGATTATATCCGCCTGGTAATCGCATATTTCGGATGCCTGCTGCTGCTTGCTTTTTATCAGCAATTGAGGCTCTACAGCCAGGGAGTCTTGGAGGGCGTGCTGAACAAGAATCTCCTATTGCTCTTTGTCCACCACCTGGGGTTTGCATCGCTTGCAGCCTTCTTGCTGGCCTTTGTTTTCAATGCGCTTGAGCGGCGCAGAGCGGGCTGGGGATTCGGTGCTTCGGCAGGCATCCTGATGACCCTTCTGTTGATCGAATTGCTGCTCACCGAATACTTCCTGGTCCGGTACGAATTGCCGGGGCTCGGTTTCCGGCGGGAGCTATCGGAGGTCTTTACGGCTACGCAGTTGCTTCTGCCGCTGCTCCTCGGTCTTACGATATTGGGAACGACGATGCGTTTGTTTTACAGGACCAGCAAGCGGTTTTACAGGCTTATCAGCCGTATGTACCCGTTTACCATCGTGTTGTTCTCCGTTTTTCTCGCAACCCTGTTTTCCGAACGCCGCCCGGTGAACCTTAATAAGACCCAATTCCTGGTTGAGGAGAATATCGGTTTCTTAACCCGCGAGGCACCCTACGCCGGCTCGGATAAATATCCGTTCTGGACGGAATGGGATCCGGCAGATCCCCTGGGTCCGTACTTCCGATGGGGCGAAACGCCGCCAAATATAGTTATCCTGGCCGTTGAAGGCCTCAGTACGGATTTTGTGGGCGAAGACGCTCCCTTCAAAGGGGTCGCTCCCTTCCTGGATTCGCTGCGGACAAACGCCCTGAGCTGGGATCACTTCCTGAGCAATGACCGGGATGGGGGCAGTACTATGGAAGCCCTGATGGCATCATTACCCAGGGGAAGCCAAGGATTTATAGGCCAGGGTGAAGAATTGAACAGCAACAGCCTTTTTGCCATCCTCAAAAAGAACGGATACCGAACGAGTTTTCAATACGGAGGGAATTCGGCGCTTAGCGGTGCGGATCGCTTCCTTTTTGGCCAACGGGTAGACGAGATTGCGGATCAGAAATCATTTTCGGCGCGATTTAACCGGCAGGACGCCGATGCGGCCGGGGTATCGCTCGGGTACCCGGACCAGGCACTTTACGAGCGTTATTTCCGCACGCGTCCCATAAGCCCGGAACCTCGTCTGGACTACCTCCAGACCCTGAGTACTTCAGAGCCCTATACCATTCCGGATAGGGATTCCTACCTGCAGGAAGCGTCCATGCGTATGTTGGACATGCAGGTAAACAGCCGCCTTCAGCGGTTATATCGGAAGAACCGGGACCTGATGGCTGCCATGATCTATGCGGACCGGCAATTGGCTTCCTTCTTCCGGAAGTTGCGGCAAAGACCCGGATTTGATAATACGATCGTGATCATAACCGGCACGCACCGGCCGGCGGTACTGGCAACTGAAGGGCCCCTGGAACGCTACAGGGTGCCGTTCCTGATAGTCAGTCCCCTGTTGAAACAAGCAGGGACCGTCAAAACCCTGGCATCCCATATGGACCTGACTCCCTCGCTTTTGGGAAGCCTGTCCCGGAGATATCATTTTGAACTGCCGCAAAAGAGCGCCTGGATTGGAGCAGCCCGATTGGGGAGCGATCAAAATCCTTCCAGCCGACTCATCCCCTTGTACCGAAGTGGGAGCGGACCCCGGACCTTTGTTGCGGGTTCCCTGCTATTGGACGGCTCCGAAGTTTACCGGATCGGAGCGGACCTGCAGCTTGTGGAGGTTGATGGCAAAAGTGAATCCGGCTTGAACGAAAAAGCCCGGGCATTCAGGACGGCGGAGCGGTATGTGATCGACGAAAATGCACTGATACCAGTAGAAGCCGCTCCTTATCCCAAACTCATCAAAGCTCCGGAAAAGAAAGACCTGGTCTGGATCCACAGCGTTTTCAGCGGAGATAATTTTGACAATGCATACGCCACCGCCCGCCAGCTGGCCCTGGACGGCAACCGCCAGCGGGCGCGTCTGCTTTGCCGGTATATCCTCACCCAGGTCCCCGGCCATGTGGATAGCGAGATTTTATTGGGCCGGATCTATGCGTGGGACAACGAATATGAGCACGCCGCAGAGATCCTGGAGCAGGTTGTACAGAAGTACCCCGTATACGCCGACGGGTATGCCGCCTTACTGGACACTTATTATTGGTGTGGGGCCAATCGCAAGGCGTTGTACCTGCAGCCCGCCATCCAGGAATACCATCCGGAGAATCTCATGTTGCGCGAGAAGTTACAAAGGGCTGCCAAATCCATTGCCTCGGATTCAGGAACGAATACCTGGGGTGATAGCGAATTATACACCTTAAATACCTTGGAAGACGAATGAAGCGAATAACCACATTTGGCTTGCTTTTATGGATAGGTTATGTCGGGCATGCACAGCCCCAGCAGCTTGCCTACGATGCAGACCAGGCATTCCTGCATGCCAGGGATCTTGCGTTCGGCGGCAAACACGCCGAAGCCCGGGATACCCTCAAGCGGATCCTGACGGACTACCCGGACTATGCGGACGTGGAAACCCTCCTTGCAAAGACCTATAGCTGGCAGGGAGAGTACGATATGGCCCGATTGCACTTGAATCGCGTTACCTCCCGGCAGCGGAAAGCCGAGGATGCCTGGGTGGCCAGCGTGCGGAATGAGATCTATGCCGGGAATCCTTCCCTGGCCCTGGGATTGTCCAACAAAGCCCTGCTTTATTTAGAAAATAACGCTGAAATTCAGCGCCTTCGCAATGAAATACTGGCGGAACATGCCAGGGCAGGGGCGGACCCGGAATCGGAGGATGAACTCCGCAATTTTATCGCCCTGGACAATTCCTATGAAGTATTTGACCAGGCCTTCGATCCGATGGTATACAGCAGCCTGGAGTATACCAGGCAAACCCGTTTTGGCAAGGTCATCCCCCGCCTGAACTACAGCAACCGCTTTCAAATCCAGGGCCTGCAATACGAACTGGACCTGTTTCCACGGATTAACAAGATGTTCTACGCCTACCTGAACTACGGTTTTTCGGAGGCTTCTATCTATCCCAACCACAGGGCCGGGGCAGAGCTTTATGCCAACCTGCCCGGGGCTTTGGAAACATCGCTGGGCGTACGCCATCTGGATTTCCGGGAAAGCCAGGCCACGCTGGTCACCGGATCGTTCGGCATCTACAGGGGAAATTATTATATGAGCCTCCGCCCGTACCTGAGCCTGTTCAAGGACCGCAGTCCGGGCATTTCCGGCAGCGCCCTGGTGCGGAGGTACCTAAAGGATGCCCAAACCTACCTGGGTATACGCGCGGTTTACGGGTTCAGCCCGGAGCTCCGCCAGCTTCGCGCAGGCACTGAATTGCTCGCAGAAACGCTCTTGTTCGTTGAAACACAACAATTGCAGTTGGAATATCAGTTTACGGCCGGCAACAGCAGCAGGTACAGGGCGCAACTGGGCGTGAGTCACCAGGAGTTCTTATTGGAGCCCGGATCCTTCTATTGGGTCTTCCAGGGCGGTTTGCGGTACCAATTGGGATTCTAAAGTAAAAACCACCCCTGTTTGGGGCTTGCCAACAAAATCAGCCGGTTTCACCACAATTTATTGCCGCTCCAGACGAATTCAATTAGGTTTATTACGATGTTAAATGGCATCCCAAATCAATCTATACTGTAATAACCGCTTAACCAAGCTTACTATGTTGTACGATACCTACGGCGAGGAATACCTGACTTTCCTACGTGAATTAAACGAAATTTTAAGCTTAAACGAACTGGCCGAACTGGATTACCTCTAGGCAAGCATGACCTTTTTCCCCAAATCTATACGTTATGGCAGACCCAAATCATGAAAATGCAGCTTATCTGGATTTTATCCAGTCGCTGAACGAGATCCTGCTGGATTTCGATATCAGCAGACTTAGTTGTTCTTAGTGTTAAATGTATCAGATTAAAAAAGCGGCCTTAAAGCCGCTTTTTTTTTATCAAGACCCCAGATAGGCCTTTAGAAGTTTACTTCGCGAATGATGCCGCAGCTTGCGAATGGCCTTTTCGCGTATCTGCCGTACGCGTTCACGGGTCAGGTCAAAGGTTTGACCGATCTCGGCCAGCGTCATGGACTGCTGGTCCCCGATCCCGTAGTATAATTTAACTACATCCGCCTCGCGGGGGGACAGGGTCTCCAGCGCCCGGTTGATCTCCGTATTCAGGGACTGCTGCATAAGCGTCTTATCCGGACGGGGCGACTCCCCGCTGCGAAGCACGTCATACAGGTTGGAATCCTCTCCTTCCCGGAGCGGGGCATCCATGGAAACGTGGCGTCCCGCATTCTTAAGGGATTGCTTTACTTCGCTCAGGCTCATGTCCAGCTCCTTGGCGATCTCCTCGGCCGAGGGCGGCCGTTCATGGGCCTGCTCCAGGTAAGAGAAGGTCTTCTTGATCTTATTGATGGAGCCGATTTTATTCAAGGGCAGCCGAACCACGCGAGACTGCTCGGCGAGTGCCTGAAGAATGGATTGACGGATCCACCATACGGCATAGGAGATGAATTTAAAGCCCCTTGTCTCATCGAACCGTTTGGCGGCCTTTACCAGACCCACGTTGCCTTCGTTGATCAAATCCGGCAATTTTAACCCCTGATTCTGGTATTGTTTGGCTACCGATACCACAAAGCGGAGGTTGGCCTTGGTAAGTTTTTCCAGGGCGGCCTGGTCTCCCTGTTTGATGCGCTGTGCTAATTCTACTTCTTCATTGGCGGTTATTAAATCAATTTTACTGATATCTTGCAGATACTTGTCAAGCGACTTGGACTCCCGGTTCGTCACCTGCTTGACAATTTTAAGTTGCCTCATGTACGAATATTTGGATTATAAGTTAACATCCTCATATTATACACTTTTCTCCTATCATTTCCAAAAGGGCCGCCTTGTAGTTTTACATATTTTATGAGAATTTCGGAATCTCTTAAGAAAAATACCGGTTTATATGGCCTCACGGCCGGTTTCCAAGGTCAAAAACAGCCGTTATATGAGTAAAAGAGCACTTAAGAAATACCTGGATGAGCTCGATCGGACGGCCCTTCAGGAGCAGATCCTGGATCTTTACGACAGATTTCCGGCCGTAAAGACCTATTACGACTTCGTTTTCAACCCCAGGGAAGATAAACTGCTGCAGGAAGCCCAGGCCAAGATAAAGGAGGAGTACTTTCCCCGGCGCCGGAAACGTGCAAAGGCAAGGCGGTCTGTTGCGCAAAAGTATATTAAGCACTTCCAGACCCTGGGTATGGACCCGAGCCTCCTGGCCGACCTGATGGCCTTTAACCTTGAAACAGCCCTTGCCTACGAACCAACCCGCCGCTGCAACGATGCTTTTTACAAGAGTATCCACCTCTCCTTCCGTCAATGGCTGGGGCATTTGAATTATCATGGAATAGGGGAAGCCTTCGAGGATCGCGTCCATGAGCTTCTCCGGGGCGTCCGAAGTGCCAACTGGCCCAACGCGGATGCCTTCGAAGACCTTGTCCTGGACTGGGAGGCCCTGTAGCGCAGGAGGTAGGGCCCAGTCGGTTACGGGGTTATTAACCGCTTCTGTTGAGAATTCCGGCGCTGAAATTTCTGATATGCCTAAAAATCGGCTAGTTTTGCAAAATTCATCCCTTTGGACAGGTTTCAGTGGGGGTGGCGACCGATAAGGCGAGCGGAACATGCAGACGGAAACCAAGGAAAAAACGCTATACGACTATCAGCTGGAGGATCTGGGCAAGATTTTTAAATGCCTGGACGAATCCCCCGATGATATTAATCTCCTCTATCAGCTGCCTACAGGCGGGGGGAAGACCGTGGTTTTTTCCGAGATCGCCCGGCGGTACATCCGGCAGAAGCAAAAAAAGGTGGTGGTACTGACGCACCGCATTGAACTGAGCCATCAGACCTCAAAAATGCTCAAGGGCTTTGGCGTGCGCAACAAGATCATCAACAGCGAGGTCAAGCAACTGGACGAGGACGACAACTACGACTGTTATGTGGCGATGGTGGAAACCCTCAACAACCGGCTGCAGGAGAAGGCCATTGAGCTGGAAGGTATCGGCCTGGTGATCATCGACGAGGCGCATTACAATTCGTTCCGCAAACTGTTCAAGTACTTTGAGGCGTCCGCCATCCTCGGAGTAACCGCCACGCCGTTGAGCTCCAATATCAAGTTGCCGATGAAGGACCACTACAAGAAACTTATTGTAGGGGAGTCCATCGCCTCGCTCATCGAAAAGAATTTCCTGGCCAGGGCCAATCTCTACAATTACGATGTTAGCCTGAAGTCCCTGAAACTGGGGATCAATGGGGATTATACCGTGAAATCCTCCGACGCCCTATACGGGAACCAGCAGATGCTGAGCAAATTACTGGGCGCCTATGAAGAGCTTGCCAAGGGGACCAAGACCCTGATATTCAACAACGGGATCAGTACTTCCCGCTACGTATACGAGATCTTTAAACGCGCAGGCCACCCGATCCGGCACCTGGACAATAAGAATACTCCAACCGAACGCCGGGAGATCCTGGATTGGTTCTCCAATACCCCGGATGCCATTCTCACGTCGGTTAGTATCCTGACTACGGGCTTTGATGAGCCCAGCGTTGAGACCATTATGCTGAACCGCGCTACGCGGTCCCTCACCCTGTACTTCCAGATGATCGGTCGCGGATCGCGTATCCTGGACGATAAAGAGGAATTCACCGTGGTGGACCTCGGAAACAATATTGCGCGCTTCGGACCCTGGGATGCGCCGGTAGACTGGCAGGAGATCTTCCATTTTCCGGATTTCTACCTGGAAAATATCCGCAACGACGAGGAGATCGAGCGGGAATTCGTCTATGAAATGCCGCAGGCGGTCC
>JBNKHB010000034.1:0-15379 GCA_050290125.1 Robiginitalea sp. | reverse complement strand
AATTCTGGTTGAACAAGCCGGGGACATTGGTGGCAAACAGTTTTACCGCAATGGCCAGCAGCACCACCCCGAATACTTTTCGGATCACACTGAGCCCGTTCTGCCCCAATACCCGTTCGATCTTGGCCGAGGATTTCAGGACGATATATACAAAAATGATGTTAGCCACAATGGCCACAACGATGTTTACCGTTTCGTACTCGGCCCGCAGCGAAAGGATGGAGGTCATGGTGCCCGCGCCGGCGATCAACGGGAATGCCAGGGGCACGATCGAGGCGCTTTTGGGCTGCTGGTCCCGGTAAAGGGGAATGCCCAGGATCATTTCGATGGCCAGGAAGAACAGCACAAAGGAACCGGCCACGGCAAAGGAGTTGACATCCACCCCGATGAGTTTCAGGATTTCTTCCCCCACAAAGAGGAAGGCCACCATGATGCATGCCGCCACGATGGAAGCCTTGCCGGATTCGATATGGCCTGCTTTCTTCCGCAGGTCGATCACGATCGGTACGCTGCCCACGATGTCGATGACAGCAAAGAGGATCATGGTAGCAGACGCGATTTCTCGGAAATTAAATTGCATGACCAGCTTGATTTTCGCGGCAAAGGTAATGGGATTCCACTTACCTGTATCGCTGTTTCAAGGGAATTTTCACTGCGGCGTCCGGCGGAAATGAAATATCTTTGCCGGGACAGCCCCTGCCTATGTTCGAACTGGGAAAAACGGTGGTCTCCGAAGAGATCCTGGACAACGATTTTGTCTGTAACCTGAATGCCTGCAAGGGCGCCTGCTGCGTTGCAGGCAGCGCCGGGGCCCCGGTAGCCCAGGAGGAACGCGCGGTGCTGGAGCGGCTGTACGCAAAGGTCAGACCCTTCCTGAGGCCCGAGGGGCGGGCGGCCATCGAAGCGCAGGGCACCTATGTTAAGGGGGAGGACGGCAGTTGGGAGACCCCGCTGGTGGATGGCGAGGAATGCGCGTACGTCATCTACGAGGGTGAAAAGGCCCTCTGCGGCATTGAAGCCGCCCAGCGTGCCGGGGTGATCGATTGGCCGAAACCGGTTTCCTGCCACCTTTATCCGGTTCGCGTATTGGAATACACTTCTCTGACGGCCGTGAATTACCATCGCTGGGATATCTGCGATCCGGCCTGTGAGCTGGGGGCGTCCCTTAAAGTGCCCATCTACAAATTTGTCAAAGATGCGCTGATCCGGAAATTCGGAGAGGAGTGGTACAGCGAGCTGGAATCGGTCGCCAGGGAGCGGCTCAGACCGTCGGAATCTTCAGGGTAACCAGGGTCCCGGTAGCATTCCCTTCCTCGTCCTTCAGGTCCTCGATCTCAAGCGCATACGAGTTCTGGTAGTCCTTGGAAAAATTGGCGAGCCGTTCACGGGTGATATCGATACCCACCGATTTGCGTTTCAGCACCCGCTGTTCCTTTAGCCGCTCGGCCTCTTCCCTGCCGATCCCGTTGTCCCGGATGCGAATCGTGATATACCCTGAGTTCAGGCAACAAACTTCCAGCTCTATGCGCTTGCGTCCATCTTTGGAGGACAAGCCGTGCCAGAGCGCATTCTCCAGAAAGGGTTGCAGGATCAGGGAGGGGATCTTCACCAGGCTTGGGTTGATCTCCGGATGGATCTGTATGCTGAAGTCGATCTCGTTGTTAAACCTGATGTTCTCTATGTTCATGTAGAGCTCTACCGTCTCCAGTTCCTCCTCCAGCGGGATTTCCTTCAGGGAAGAGGCCTCCAGGATCTTGCGCACCAGTTTGGAGAACTTGTTCAGGTAGTGTACCGCGTTCTTTTGCTCGTTGTTGATGATGTAAAGCTTGATTGAGTTCAGCGAGTTGAACAGGAAATGCGGGTTCATCTGGCTGCGCAGCATGCTCTGCTCCAGGGTAAGCACCTTTTTTTCGCTATTTAGCTGATACTGCCGGTAAAGAATATAGAGGATCAGCGTAAAGAGCACCAGCAAAAGGGCCCCGACCAAAAGGGTGGTCCGGTTGCGCCTGAGCTTTAGTTTTACGATCTCGTTCTCCCGGGCCAGGATCTCGATCTGGCTGGTCTTTTTGTCCGAATCGTACCGGAGGATCACATCGTTTACGTATTGGACGTTCACATCGTTGGTGACCTGTTCGTTATAGACTTCCGATTGTTTCAGGTATTCCAGCGCCTGCCGGTACTGCCCCAGGTGGGAGTGCAATTCCGAGAGCAGGCCGTAGCACTGCGAGATATCGCGCAGGTAATTGTGATCCAACCCGATGCGCAATCCCCTGTCCAGGTAGCGCTGGGCCTGGTCGTACTGGCCTTGCGCCATATAGGCCCAACCCAGGTTGATGTTCACCGGGCAGATAATCTGCTGGTCCTTTGTTTCCTCTGCCTGTGGCAGGGCTTGCTGCAACAACTCCAGCGCCTCCGCGGCTTTGTCCTGCTTAATGTAAATTCGGGCGATGCTGTTATGGCATATTACCTCCCCCGAGAGGGAACCGATCTCCCTGTCCAGGTAGAGGGCTTGCTGGAAATCCGCCAGCGCTTCGTCCAGTCTGCCAAGCGCTTCCAGGCACTCGCCTTTGTTCTGCAGGTTGATCGCCACGCCGCGTTTATTGCCGAGCTCCTCCTCCAGCACCATGGAGCGTGCAAAATGTTCGATGGCACGGTCGTACTGTTCCAGCGCCTGATAGATATTGCCAATACTGTTCAGCGAAACATTGATGCTGCGCTTGATCCCTTCGGAAGGATTTGCAATATTCTCGGCCAGCTGCAGCGCTTCCTGATTGTAGTCCAGGGCGGTTTTGATGGCTTCGAGCCTACGGTATACCACGCCCAGCATATTCAGGCTGAAGATCCGGAATTCCAGATTATTGGCGCGTTCAGCGGCCTCGAGCCCCTTCTCGTGATTCTCAATGGCCTTTGGATAGTCGGAAATATTCCGGTATCGCGTCCCAAGCTGATTATAGGCATAGGACAGGCCGTCCCCGAATTCCTCCAATTGGCATTGCCGGATAAAATAGTTCATCATAACGGTATCCCTCCGGTAGGGCCGCAGTGCCTCGTTCAATTCGGCATAGGTGATGGGCCGCGCTTCGATCAGGCTATCCGTAATGCGGCGAAACTCCGCGGGTACGGACTGCGCTTTCAGGCAGGGAGCCCATAGAAAAAAAAGGGAGAACAGCAGTGTCAGGCGAAATTTCCACATGCGGGAAGCGGCTTAAATCAAATCCAGGAAATCGGATTTCTTCTGACGTGAAACAGGGATCTTGTGGTTGGATTTCAGGATGACGTAACCGTCCGTTTTCAGGAATTCCTTGATCTTATTCAGATTGATGATATATGAGTTGTGGATACGGAAGAACGAATCGCTCGGGAGCAATTCACCCACTTCCTTGAGTTTCTTGGTCAATACGATCTTCTGGCCGTCCGCAAGGTAGATGGTGCTGTAATTACCGTCGGATTCGGCATAAAGGATATCGTCGTTTTCCAGGAACAGCAACTTTCCGTCCGTACTCAGGGTGATCTTCTTTTGAGACGAAGCCGCATTGTGCCTGAGCAATATCTTTTCCAGACGCTCGGCGGTCATGTTTTTGGTATGATGCTTCCGTATTTTGGAAATGGTATCCTTCAGATCGTCTGAATCGATGGGTTTGAGCAGGTAATCGATCGCCTCATTCTTCAGCGCCTTGATCGCATACTGGTTGTAGGCTGTGGTAATTACCACCGCCACCTCGGGATTCTGCAATTTCTGGATAAACTGAAACCCATCCATGGTGGGCATCTCAATATCCAGAAAAAGGCAATCCGGACGATGAGCATCCAGATAGCTCAAGGCTTCATACGGGTCTGTAAAGGTAGCTACTACGGTGATCTCGTTGGAGAAATTGGTCAGCTCCCATTGCAGGCTTTGCAGTGCTTTTTCCTCATCATCAACTATTACGGCTTCCAGCATACCCAAAAGTCTTTCGTTATTCCAAGTTAGCAAAATTACGACGACCGTGGCCCGTATGGGAAAGAACATGTACAACTGGCATGAAAACCCTTATGGTTGGGTGGATTTAAATCGTTTTCGGTCCCGGATGTGGCGCAAGACCCCAGTGTCACGGACATGTTATGAAGGCATTATATTATTGTAAAACACACATAATCAATTAGATATAATTTTATATTACCAACAGGCACCGGCAATTGCGAATTATACAAGATTTCCTGCCGATTATACATTTCATGGAGAAAGGGCGGGGTGTAGCCTATACATTCGTTGGACCGAAATCCGGTAATCCTTTTGGAATCATGAAGAGATGTGTGTTTTTCTTTCTCGGTTTGGTAGCCGCTTTAGTTCTGGCCGTACTAATGGACCAGAGCAAGGGAGCCCAATTGGAGGATACGGTTGCGCAGTCAGCGCAATTGACCGTAGAAGGGAAGACAGACCTGGTGAACGGATATACGCAATTGGAACCATAGATGAAGATCCCGCGCCACATATTGATACGGATTGGAGGGGCAACCTTCCTCTTCCTGCTGGTACTCGGGAGTATCTCATATATTGCCCCGGGTAATTTCTCGGACGGGAAGGAACCCGTTAAGGGTAAATATCGGCTGGCATCGGTACAGGACGGGGAATTGATGTATTTCGAAGGCCCGGTGTATTTTGAGTTCGCCGATCAACAGAATGGCAACAAGCCCACCCCGGTATTCAAACTGCATTTTATCAATCAGGATGTAAGCAGGGGGCGCGGCTTTGGATTTCAGATCCCGCTGACGGATTACAGCGGACAGATCCATACGGAAAACTTTAAGGTGAGTGCCAAGCGAAAGGGATTCATCAATAAATTTGAAACCGTTTTCGGATATGCCGATGTGGTGCGGGGGGAAACAACGATGTTCTTTACCGAATCCGGAAGTATATCCATACGGAGTTCCAGCCGTCAGGAGGTGGCGGGAGACATGAATATGTTGCTAAAAGACGCTAAAGGAAAGAGCATGCGGATCAGGGGTAGCTTTAACGCGCGCCCACTGAGGTCCGAGCAAGCTTTCTGAAAGCGACGTTGAAATACTGTCAAACGGAAGTACGGCTCCAGAAGTTTGTTATGCAATAACAGCTACGAACAGGCGTTGTGCTCATCGGGTTTATCCGGCCAGTCTCTGGAGGGATATTTGTTCGTTTTTTAGGTTTCGGGGGAACTACCTAGATCAACGACCGGGGGCATTTTAAATTAACACGCCGAGGGGCCGTACGGTTTGATAGCTCCCAGGCCTGGGGATAGACCGAATAGAATGCCCGTTACCGGGATCTATTCGGTTTATTTTTTTTGGAGCATTCGAAATTCCTGAGAGAAGTTTGCCGGTAAAATCTTAAATGATCCGGGGGCGCATACTAAAATGATTCGCCGTCCCGTTGAGTATTATAAGACCCTTATTCAACGCCGAGCCAACGTTGGAATTCATGTTCAAAAAGGGATAGTGTTTATTTAAGTGAAGACGCCTCAGCATTCCGGACGACCGGTTTTGCTGAGGTGTTTTTTTAAAAGGCCATGTAACCCTATTCGCGGATCATGGGTTTTACAATGGTCCTGATGATGACAAACAGGGCCAGATAGCCAAACAAAAGTATCAATGCGGTATCCATCGGAAGAGCTCTTACTAAATATACGGAAGAACGCTGCGATTTGGATTTCCGCAGTGCAATTTTAAGATGTTCGGCAGGAATGCAGCAGCTTCAGCGGTCTTCCAGGGGCTGTTCGGTCTCCGCGGAGGGCGAAAACCGGCTTTTGAATCTTTTGTAGGCAAAAGACACCAGCGTGTAGAGCAGGATGTAGCTTAGCAGTACGTAGAGGTAAGAATCGATCGGGGGCATTGGACTCTTTTTAATTCAGATAAAACAACGATGAAATGTACAATTTATTAGATGAACGGCCTATAATTGTACGAAAAATTCGATGAAATGCCTATGGGTCCACCTGGCGATACGCCTGGATCACCGCCTCCTCGCCTTCCTTCCCTGGTTTTGAATTGCCGTGTTCCATCCCTACGATACCGTCAAAGTTGCGGTCGGCGATATATTTGAAGACATTGGAATAGTTGATTTCCCCCGTGGTCGGTTCCTTCCTGCCCGGGTTATCGCCTACCTGAAAATATCCGATTTCATCCCAGCAGGCCTCTATGTTCGGGATCAGGTTGCCCTCCTGGATCTGCTGGTGGTAGATGTCGTAAAGGATCTTGCAGGCAGGGGAGTTGACGGCGCGGCAAACTTCATAGGCCTGGGCAGAGCCGGTGAGGAACATCCCGGGGTGATCCCTGAAGTTCAGGGGCTCCAGGACCATTACAAGCCCGTGGGGTTCCAATATGGCTGCCGCCTGCCTCAGGCTTTCCACCACATGCGCGGTTTGGTAGCCCATGGTTTTCCTCAGATCCAGATGCCCGGGGACCACCGTCATCCAGGTTGCATTGACCCGTTTGGCGACGTCAACCGCCTTCCGGATCTCCTCCAGGAATTCCTTTCTTAAATCGGTATCCCCGGAAGCCAGGTTGGGCTCGTTCCAGTAAATGGTATGTGCTACGAAGACACCCATTCTCAGGCCCCGTTCCGCCATCAAACCGGCCATTTGGGTTTGCAATTCGACCGGACGCCCGGCCATGCCGTTGTCCTCAAATGCCTTAAATCCCTGATCCGCCATAAACCGCAGCTGATCCAAAGGGTCTTCGCCGGCGTGTTCGCGGAACATCCCCAGGTGCGGGGCGTAATTCAGGCGGAAGGATTGCTGAATACCGTCTTTCGAAGCGGATGCAAAAGCAAAAGGGCCCGCCGCAGCCATCGTCGCGGCAAACCCTGTATTCCTGATAAATTTTCTGCGTTCCATGCCCGGATCAGATAGACCAGGCCTTGCCTCCGGTGAGTTCATCTACATCGCCGCAGGGGATATATTCACCCGGAACGGGTAAATAGGCCAGTACATTCTCGCCGATTTGCTCGGAGGTCCTGTATGACCAGATCACTGCACCGCGAAGGTTGTTGGCGAACATCCGGCTCGCAATAGCGTTGTCCAGGGTGGCTTCCTGGCCAGACTCCATGGCTTCCTGATAAGACCCGATGGCCTCGTACATGGCCGCTTCCTCTTCCTCGGTTTGCTTGGTCAGCCGGGCCGCCAGCACAGGCTCCAGGTCCTCCGCCGTAAGATCAGCCGCAGCAGCCTTGCCGCTTTCCGACAGGGCCTCGGCAATAAACGCGTCCAGGCTCATTTTTAGCAGTTCCTGCTCGCCTTGCTCCGGCACGGCATCCATGTAGCCATCCAGGAAACTGTGAACGCCAACCTCGGAGGCAGACGGCGTATCGGTCTTGGGCAGAATGATATCCACCAACTTGACCAATACCGAGCCCTGATCCGCCGAAAAGAAGACCGGGGTCCAGTCCGGACCGGTTTCTCCGCCGCAGCTTTGCAGCAGGCTTATGATTGTGGGGGTTGCCACGGTAAGGCCCATGGCGTACCCCATATTTTTTAAGGCGATTCTTCTGTCCATTATATGTTTCCGTTTTTAAGTTCTTTCACGGCGTGATCCGCAGCGCGTGCGGTAAAGGCCATATAGGTGAGCGACGGGTTCACGCAGGAGGCGGAGGTCATAAAGGCCCCGTCCGTAACAAATACATTTTTCACTGTATGAACCTGGTTATAAGCGTTCAGGACGGAGGTCTTCGGGTCGCGGCCCATCCGTGCGGTACCCATTTCATGGATCCCGATACCGGGAGCGCTGTCCCCGTCGTACCCCTGAACATCGCGAAGTCCGGCAGCTTCCAGCATTTCCACAGCCTGCTCCATGATGTCCTTGCGCATATTCAGCTCATTTTCTTTGTATTCCGCATCAAAGGTCACCGTAGGCAGTCCCCATTGATCCTTTTTGTCGTAATCCAGGGTCATACGGTTGTCCTCGTAGGGCAACATTTCTCCGAATCCGCCCATACCGAAGGTCCAGCCTCCGGGCTTCAGAAGGGCGTCCTTGAGGTCCTTGCCGTGTGACAGTTCGGCCACGAGGTCTTCCCAGTTGCCCCTGCTGGCACCGCCCTGATATCCGTAACCGCGGGTAAAGCTGTCCACATCCGTGTTGCCTCCCAGGTTCCGGAAGCGGGGCAGGTAGATCCCGCCGGGCTTGCGTCCCTTGTAATACTTATCCTCAAAACCGTCGTATTTACCCGACGCCCCGACCCCCAGGTGGTGGTCCATGACGTTCCGTCCAAGCTGGTCGGAATCGTTCCCCATTCCGTCCGGGAAACGGTCGGATTTGGATTGCATGAGGATGGAGGTGGATGCGATGGCCGAGGCACATAAAAAGATAACCTTTGCCTTGAATTCGTAGGTTTCCTTGGTCTCCCTATCGATTACCTTCACGCCTGTGGCCTTCTTGGTATCCGGATCGTAGATCACTTCGGAAACAATGCTGTCCGGGCGGAGGGTGAGATTCCCCGTGCGTTCCGCCGCAGGCAGTGTGGAGCTCAGGCTGCTGAAGTAAGCCCCGAAGGGGCATCCCCGGATACACCGGTTTCGGAACTGGCAGCGCACACGCCCTTCGAATTCCTTGTCGCTGTTGATATGGGCTACCCGGCCCGGGGTAATATAGCGGTCCTCATACACCTCGGCCAGTTTCTCGCGCACGTGCTGTTCCACACAGTTCAGCGGCATTTCCGGCTCAAATACGCCATCCGGCAGTTGGGGCAGGCCGAGAGCCTCACCGCTGACCCCGATATACGCCTCTACCTTATCGTACCAGGGGGCAATATCCTTATACCGAAGCGGCCAGTCTATGGAGATGCCTTCCTTTTTGTTGGCCCCAAAATCGATATCGCTCAGGCGGTAGCTCTGACGTCCCCACATGATGGAACGGCCGCCAACGTGGTAACCCCGTTGCCAATCAAAGCGCTTGATCTCGTTATACGGGTGATCGATGTCGTCTACGAACCAGAAGTTATGGGCTGCGTGATTCAGGTAGCGCGTCCGGAGTTGTTTCTCCTGACGAGCCCGCTGTTCGCGGGTCAGTTGGCCGTTGTTGGGGAAATCCCAGTCATCCATATTGGCCGTGGTATAGTCTTCAATGTGCTTGACCATGCGGCCACGCTCAAGGACCAGGGTTTTTAACCCTGCCTCGCACAGCTCCTTGGCTGCCCAACCACCGCTGATTCCACTTCCGACCACAATTGCATCGTAGGAATCCTGCTCCTGGTTGTAATAGAATTTGCTCATGTAATGAATTGTTTAGTCTCTAAATGTATTAAATATTAAATTAATTTTCTACATTTAATCGCCCGTAAATTCAAGGGTTTCGCAGTAATTTGGCTTATTCAGTGAATATAATGCAATGAATGCGAAACGCTTAACCCCAAACCCATCAGAGCCAGCCTCTTCGCAAAATTTTAACCCAAACCAATAACGACCAAAGGAATCGATGAAACGAAGAAAATTCATCCATCAGAGCGCCCGGGCCGGAGCTGCTGTTTCGCTCATGGGAATGATGGCGTGCAAAGGAAAAGAAGAGAAAAAACCAATGGCGGAGGACGCCGCAGAAGCCGAGTCCATGGCCGAGCCCTTTTTTGAGCTCTCCCTGGGGCAGTGGAGCATCAATAGGATGATCCGCAACGACGGGGTAGATCCTTATACGTTTGCCGAAAAGGCCAAGGGATGGGGCTTTACCGGCCTGGAATACGTTAGCCAATTGTACAACGGCACGCTGCAGCCCGCCGATTATTCGGCAGAGGCCATGCAGGAATTTGTGGATAAATCCAATGCCGAAGCGGAGAAGCACGGGATGAAGAACGTGCTGATCATGATCGACGGCCAGGGAAACCTTGCGGTTACCGACGAGGCCGAGCGCATTGCGGCAGTGGAGAACCATTATAAATGGGTGGATGCCGCCGCCGCCATGGGGTGTCATGCCATCCGGGTGAATCTCGCGGGCAGCGATATCCCGGACGAATGGGTAGCGAATTCCTTGGACGGCCTCACCCGACTGGGAACCTATGCCCAGGAGAAGGGGATCAACATCCTGGTAGAGAACCACGGCGGACTTTCTTCAAACGGGGAAATGATGGCCCGGGTGTTCTCCCAGGTTACCCTGGACAATGTCGGCACCCTCCCCGATTTCGGCAATTTCTGTATCCGCCGCAACGATCCCAGGGACTACGGCGCCGGATGTGCAGAGATGTACGACATCTACAAAGGTGTAGCGGAGCTTATGCCCTTTGCCAAAGCGGTAAGCGCCAAGGCGCATAATTTCGATGCCGAAGGCAACGAGTCGGATATCGATTACGTGCGGATGATGCAGATCGTGAAGGATGCCGGGTATACCGGTTTTGTCGGAGTGGAATATGAAGGGAACGAACTGTCCGAGGAGGCAGGGATCATTGCAACCAGGGACCTGCTGATCAAAGTCGCCGGAGAGCTTTCCTAAGACCGCCATCTTCATGAAAGCGTACTTCCATCAACTTTTTGATTACAATTACTATTGTAACAAGAGGCTTATCGAGACCTGTTCGGGCCTGGAAGCTTTGCCGGATAAAAGCGCCGAGCTTTTCAGCCATATCCTGAATGCGCACCACATCTGGAATGCGCGCATCCTGGGCATTGAGTCGAAGGTTGAGGTATGGGAGGTGCACCAATGTGACGCCTGGCAGGACCTGCACTACGACAACCAGCGGAATACCTTTGAGATCATTACCAATGCGGATAACCTGGAAAAGCGTATTGATTACGAGAACAGCCAGGGCAGGAACTTTTCCAATACGCTTCAGGATATCCTGTTCCATATCCTGAACCATTCCACCCACCATCGCGGCCAGATCGCAATGGATTTCAGGTCGAACGGACTGGAGCCCCTGGAGTTGGACTACATTTTCTATAAACGCTAAGAGCGGGTTATGAAGCGAAGCATCAGGCTGCAACTGTCCGTAATGATGTTCCTGGAATTCTTTGTCTGGGGCAGTTGGTTCGTTACCATGGGTACGTACCTGGGACGGGCACTCGGCACCTCAGGCGAGGAAGTGGGGACCGCATATATGACCCAGGCCTGGGGCGCCATTATCGCACCTTTTATCGTAGGGCTCATCGCGGACCGGTTTTTTTCCGCCCAGCGGCTGTTGGGGGTGATCCACATCCTGGGCTCCACGCTCATGTACTATATTGGAACTTCGGAGGAGTTTTCCAGGTTTTATCCGTTGCTGCTGGTCTATATGATCCTGTATATGCCTACCCTGGCCCTGGCCAACAGCGTGGCCTTTAATCAAATGAAGGACCCGTCCCGGCAGTTTGCGGGCGTACGGCTATGGGGGACCATAGGCTGGATCGCCGCGGGCATGTTGATCGGGTACCTGCTGCAGTGGGAGGCAAAGGAACTTCTGAGTTACACCTTTATCCTGGCCAGTGTGTCTTCGCTGGCGCTGGGGATCTTCAGTTTTACCCTGCCAGACACACCGCCGCGTGCCAAGGGAAGCAAGATCACCCTTGGGGAAGTGGTGGGGGTTGAAGCCCTGAAGTTGCTGAAAGGCAAGAATTACCTGATCTTTTTTATCTCGAGCATCCTTATTTGTATACCGCTGGCTTTTTACTACAGTTTTGCCAACCCTTTCCTGAACGAGGTGGGGATGGAGAATGCCGCCGGCAATATGTCCTTCGGACAGATCTCCGAAGTGATATTCATGTTGTTGCTGCCGGTATTCCTCAACCGTTTTGGCCTGAAATGGACCCTGATCGCAGGGATGCTGGCCTGGGGGTTGCGCTATACCCTTTTTGCTTACGGGGATGCGGGCTCCGGGGTTTGGATGCTGTTCCTGGGGATCGTGCTCCACGGCATCTGTTACGACTTTTTCTTTGTTTCCGGGCAGATCTTTACGGATCTGAAGGCCGGGGAGAAGATCCGGAGTGCCGCCCAGGGCCTGATAACCCTGGCAACCTATGGCGTGGGAATGCTGATCGGCTATAAGGTGTCAGGCATTATCGTTGACATTTACATTACGGAAGGAGGACATGCCTGGCGCGAAATCTGGATGTACCCTGCCTTGTTCTCCTATGCGGTGCTGCTGTTTTTCATCCTTTTCTTTAGGAACGAGAAAGTGAGCTACCAATCATAATTTTAATATCTTGTTAACCTAACAACTAAACTAAACCCATTATGGAACAAATCAACAAGAACAGGCTGTTTATAGCCTCCTGCATGGCACTCCTGGTAACTGCGATGACCTTTGCCATACGGGCACGATTGGAAACTGTATTCGGACCGGAAGGCGTAGGATTGACCCTTGAGCAAATCGGATATGCATTCGGCCCGGCATTCTGGGGCTTTACCGCGGCCATGGTTGTTGGCGGACCCCTTGTGGATTCCCTGGGGATAAGGAAAATCACCTGGATCGCCTTTATTACGCACGCCATTGGAATTACCTGGACTATGTTGGCTAAGGATATGTCCTCCTTGTTTACCGCTACCCTTTTTGTGGGTATCGGCAACGGGATGGTGGAGGCCGCTCTCAACCCAATGATTGCCTCCATGTATACCAAGAACAAAACGAAAATGCTTAATCGGTTCCACATATGGTTCCCGGGCGGTATTGTAATTGGCTCCGTGATGGGGTGGTTTGTGATGGATGTATTGGGTATGAGCTGGCAGGTAATGGTTGGAGTGCTTTTTATCCCGTTGATCGTATATGCATTGATGTTCTGGGGTCAGAAATTCCCGGTTACCGAGCGTGTGGCCATGGGCGTATCCGGAAGTAAGATGTTGGCAAGCCTTGGAAAGCCGCTCTTCCTCTTTATGGTCATATGCATGCTGATGACGGCAGCCACCGAATTAGGGACCACCCAGCGCATTGAGTCGCTCTTGAAACAGTCCGTTGCCGCACCCTTATTGGTTTTGGCCTTTATTAATGGCATCATGGCGCTCGGGCGTTCCACCGCGGGCACGGTTGTTCACAAACTCAAGCCTGCGGGAATGCTGTTGTTTTCCGCCATTTTTTCATTGATTGGGCTGTGGTTGCTAACCGTGACTTCCGGAGGCATGACCTTTGTCGCTGCAGGGGTATTCGCAATTGGCGTAACCTTCTTTTGGCCCACGATGCTCAGTTTTGTGGCTGAGTATTTGCCGGAAACAGGAGCCTTGGGTCTTTCAATAATGGGCGGGGCAGGGATGTTATCCGTATCCATTGTATTGCCCATTATGGGGAACCTGCTGGACAATGCAAGTGCAAATGAAGCGCTACGGGCCATGTCCATCCTTCCTGCCATTCTCATTGTGGCCTTTATCGGATTGAACATTTATATGAAACAAAGGAAATCACCTAATACAGAAACTTCTTAAGCATGCCAGAAAAAATCAGACTGGGCATCCTCGGCGGCGGCGGCGATTCGCTTATCGGCGTACTCCACCGCGTGGCGGCCCATATGTACGACAGTTATGAAATAACCGGGGCGGTTTTTAACCCGGACATGGAACAGAACGTGGGCTTTGCACGGGAACTGGGTATCTCCACGGACCGGATCTATCCCGATTTCGATACCCTGGTAGCGGAGGAAATGAAGCTGCCCAAGGACAAGCGAATTCAGGTCTGCTCCGTACTGACCCCCAACTTCCTGCATTTCCCGATGGCCAAGAAGTTGCTGGAAAACGGCTTCCACGTTATCTGCGAGAAGCCGATGACCACCACCTATGAGGAGGCGAAGATCCTGGAGGCTACCCACAAAAAGGCCGGCACCGTCTTTGCGGTGACGCATACCTATACGGGCTATCCCATGGTGCGGCAGATGCGGGAAATGATCAAGGCCGGGGAGCTGGGCAAGATCCACAAAGTGGATGCCCGGTATTACCAGGGCTGGATAAACCCCATTATCCACGACAAGGAAAAACGCAGTTCCGTCTGGCGGTTGGATCCCAAAAAAGCCGGGATCAGTTCCTGTATGGGGGATATTGGCGTACACGCCTTTAACCTTGTTGAATTTACGACCGGGCTGACCATCAAATCGCTGCTCTGCGACTTCAACTACCTGTATGCAGACAACGTGATGGACGTGGACGGCACCGTGCTGATCCGGATGGGCGATCACGTAAAAGGCGTGATCCGCGGCAGCCAGGTCGCCACTGGCGAGGAGAACGGCCTTGCCATTGCCATTTACGGCGAAAAAGGCGGCTTCCGCTGGGAGCAGGAGCGGCCCAATTTCCTGTACAAATTAAGCGATACGGAGCCCCTGCAGGTGTACAAGCCAGGGCACGCGTATAATTCCGAATTGTCGCTGGACGGCACCAAATTACCCCCGGGCCACCCGGAAGGCATTTTTGACTCCATGGGGAACATCTACCGGGGAGTTGCCAGGGCCATCCGCGGTGAGAAGTACAACAGCGGAGAGTTCCCTACCATGACCGACGGCGTACGCGGGCTGAACTTTATCGAGGCCACCGTGGCCTCCCATAAAGGAGGGAATGTCTGGGTGGATTTGGATTGACCCAGGATCGCATAGGAATAAAAAGCCCGGCAGCTGCCGGGCTTTTTCATTTCAGGATAGGCTCGCACTGGTTAGTGCTCCCCGTCGTATACTTTCTCAAATACTTCGCAGACCACGATCATACTCTCCCGGGGCTGGCGGCCAAATGGTTCGAGTTCCTTCCGGAAGCGTTCCCAGTGCAGGGCTTTCCAGGAGTCCAGCGACCCGTCGCCTTCGCCTTCCAACCGGGCATAGGAGGAGGAGATGCTGAAGAATGGCTTTAGCCGAACCGCCACGGTCCGCACCACGCACCTAGCCTTTCCCCCCGAATCCGTGAGGATGGAAAAATCGCCGATCTTCGGTAATGGTTCGTTCTGGTTTTGCAGTTGCAGCAAACAACGCGAATACGAGCGTTTTTTCCCCTCCAGGACCCGGTGCAGGTTCCGGTCCGCATTTTCCGGCGTGTCCCCAATGGTCCCAACCCGGGGTTCGTTTGCAAAGGCATACTCCAGGTGGTGGTCCAGATAATCGCCCCAAAGGCGTTTGGCTGAAGAATTTTTCATAGCGTCATTCGGTTATGAGAAGTTTCCCGCCTTGAATTGTTCGGCGGCGTGATTGGCGGCGCGGGCGGTAAAAGCCATGTACGTAAGTGATGGGTTTACGCAGCTGGAGGAGGTCATAAAAGCTCCGTCCGTAACATACAGATTCGGTACGTCGTGCACCTGGTTATGGCGGTTCACCACAGATGTTTTAGGGTCCCATCCCATTCGGGCCCCACCCATTTCGTGGATGCTCGAACCGGGATCCGGGTCGCGGTCAAAAGTCTCGATCTGCCGGAAGCCGGCGGCCTGGAACATGTCAGTGATCTGCCGGAGGATGTCTTCGCGCATCCGGTATTCATTCTCTTTGAACTCCACGTCAAAATCCAGCTGTGGCAATCCCCA
>JBNKHB010000033.1:0-15621 GCA_050290125.1 Robiginitalea sp. | reverse complement strand
AGCTTCCACCCCTCTTCTTTGGCATAGGCCGCCAGTCCCCGGCCGCCGAACAGTCCCTGTTCTTCTCCTGAGAGACCGGTATAGATGATGCTGTTGGAGAATTTATACTTGCTCAGGACCCGTGCCGCTTCCAGGGTCCCGGCCATCCCGCTGGCATTGTCGTTGGCACCGGGTGACTCCGAAGTGAAATCGTTGGGATCGCTCACCCGCGAATCGATGTCCCCGCTCATGATCACATAACGATCAGGATGGTCGGCACCCCGCTGGATGGCGACCACGTTAACCACCCAGACATCGCGGGGTATGCGTTGGTTTTCTCCTGCCTTTACCAGGTTGCGCTGATAGAAGACTTCCAGGCAACCACCGCAATCCGCGGAAATTTTATCGAATTGGGCTTTGATCCACCGACGGGCCGCCCCGATGCCGCGCTCGCTCGAAAGCGTGTCGCTAAGCGTATGGCGCGTGCCGAATGCGGCCAGCCGGGAAATGTCCTGTTCCAGCCGGTCGTCGGAAACGGAGTTTATGATGTCGTAGATTCTGGGATCGGTTTGGGAGCGGCCGCCGAGACCGGCCAGCAGCAAAAGCAGGAGTAATGGTTTTTTCATGGATCTGTCAGCTTGTATTTTTTATTGAATAAGTATGAATGCGTAAAACACAGCGGGCCCAGCAATACGTAAATAAAGCCCGGCAAGCCGTATGCGACCCCTATCTGCAGCCTGGATAGCAGGATCGACAATGCCGCCACGCCCACATAAATGCCGAAATGCCGCGCATAGAACAGGAATATCAGGCATTTGGAGACCGAGCGTTGTTTTTTAAATGCGCGGAGGTACATAAGTGCATAGCACAGAAAGATCAGCGCAAACCCCAGGCTGTACCATTGGAACAGGTTGGAAAGCCCGACCAGGGTTATCCGTTCCTCGCCCATCCAGGAATTGACCAGGGACTTCAACGGAAATACGTAGTACAGCGTTACAAAAAGAAGAATGGTGTTTAAGGCGATGATCCAGTTATCCACATAGCCGGAGCGCCGGAAATAATTGTAGTGGACGGTCCAGAACCCGACCAGTACAAAAAAACTGACGGCAAAAGCGATGAAACTGGTACCCTGTGCCTGAAGGACGGTAAAGTCCCCGCCCCAGTCGAAGCCCACGACCATCAGGGTGGCGGCAAAGGCGAACACCCCATCGCTGAAGGCTTCAAGACGGCCGGGATTGTGCTGGAATTTCACCCTTTGAAAGTAGCTATTTCGGGAATGTTATGCAAGATGCAAGCGCCCTGCAGAACGCAGATCAAATATCCCCGAAGCGTTTGATGAGTTCGCGCACGGAACCGATCCCGTCCAGGTAATACCGCGCCTGGGTCTTCATCCGCCCGACCTTTACGGTAATGGCCTCTTCTGGCAGTTCCTGGAACATGAATTCGTCCGTCCAGTCGTCTCCCACGGCAAAAATAAAGTCGTATTCCTTACGACTGATCATGCGCATGGCCGCCCGGCCCTTGTTCACATTGCTGCTTTTGATTTCCATGACCTTGTTTCCGTTCAGGACGCTCAGGTCGTCGTTGGCGATCAGCGAGGTGAGGACGGTGTTGAGCTCGGAAGCCCGCTTCTGCCCGAAATCGGGGTCGGTATTGCGGTAGTGCCAGGCCAGGGAATAATTTTTATCCTCGATAAAGGAACCCGGGGTACGGTCCACAAAAGACTCCAGCACGGGCCGGATCTTGTCCATCCAGTCATTCTTGACGTTTTCCAGCATTTGGAATTTCTTGCCGCCTTCTGAGATCCATACCCCGTGCTCCACGATCATGGCGTACTCCTTGTCCAGGAACCACTTGCTAAACGTGTCCTTGTCGCGGCCGCTGATCAGGAAGAAATCAGTCCGCGATTGCCTGTGCAGCCGGTCCAGCAGATCAAAAAGTTCCTCATCGGGGCTGGCTTTCTGCGGATCGCTTCTGAAACCGGCGAGGGTGCCGTCGTAATCCAGGAACAGGATGCGGTTGAAGGCCTTCCTGTAGTCCCTGAGCAGGGTATGGGTGCGGTCCACAGTCAATTTGGAAGCCACCTGTGAGAAATCCAATTTTTTCTGGGCCTGGAGGGACTCCATAAAGTCGTTTGCCCACTTTTCCACGTTGTAGCGCGCCAGGCGCTTTTGCATGGGGGCATTTCGTTCGCGCTGTTCCGACTCAGGCATGTTCAGCGCCTGGTGTAACGAATCGGCGATCTGCTCAAAGTTGTTGGGATTGATCAGCAGGGATTCGTGCATCTCGTTGGCGCTGCCGGCCATCTCGCTGAGGATCAGTACGCCGGTCTGATCCGTCCGGGTCGCGATATATTCCTTGGCTACTAAATTCATGCCGTCGCGGATGGGGGTGAGCCAGGCGATGTCGCAGCTGGTATACAAGTCGATCAGGCTGTCAAAATCCAGCGAGCGGTAGAAGTACCAGATAGGCGTCCAGCTCACCGAGGAGTACTCCCCGTTGATCCGCCCCACCAATTCGTCGATCTCCTTTTTTAGCAACTGGTACTGCGGTACCTTGGAACGGGAGGGCACCGCCAGGATGATCAGGCGCACCTTTTCCCGGTACTCCGGGTATTTCTGCAGAAAGTATTCAAAAGCGTGGATCCGCCGGGCAATGCCCTTGGAGTAGTCCAGGCGGTCAATGGAAAGGAAGAACTTGGCGTCCGGCGCCGACTGCTTATGCTCGTTAAGCCTTCGCTGCAGGTCCGATTCTTCCCCGGGCTTGAGCGCATTGTGCCGGCGCGCGGCCTCTTCGAATTTTTTGTAGTCGATCCCCATGGGGAAGGAATCCACCTTCACCACGCGGTCTTCCAGGTGGATCTCATTGAAGGATACTTCCAGGCCCAACAACCTGCGGACCGAACTCAAAAAATGCCGTTCATAGTCATAGGTGTGAAAGCCGATCAGGTCCGAACCCAACAGGCCGTTCAACACCTCGGTCCTCCAGGGCAGGGTACGGAAGATCTCAAACGAAGGGAAGGGGATATGGAGGAAAAAACCGATGGACAGCCCGGGACGTTGTTCCCGCACCATTTGCGGCACCAGCATCAGCTGGTAGTCGTGCACCCAGATGGTATCCTCGTCGGAGGCCTCAGCGATGATGGCCTCCGCAAAAATGCGGTTCACCTTTTCGTAGGTTTCCCAATAGGCGAGCTCAAATTCCGTATACTCCATGAAATAATGGAACAGCGGCCAGACGGTACGGTTGCTGAAGCCGAAGTAAAAACCTTCCACTTCTTCCGCGCTAAGGCCCACCCGTTTGCATCCATGGTTTTTCAGGGCCTTGTCAATCTCGCCTTCCAGTTCCTCCGGGATATCTTCCCGGGTGAGTCCGCTCCAGCCTATCCACAGACTTTCGCCCCCGTGATGCACTGATTTCATCCCGGTGGCCAACCCGCCCACACTGGGGATTGCCTCGATGCCGCCATTGACGATTTGCAATTGTACGGGTAGTCTGTTTGAGATTATGATAGTTTTGCTCATGCAAGCGGGTTTTTTGTCTGTTTTTGGGACGATTTTGTCTAAATTTCGTCAAATTGCGCAGGATAGCCAATAAATTACGCGCTTAATGCCCATAGAAACCCCCCTATATGGATAACCTGGATTACGGCATCATTGGAAACTGTCGTTCCGCCGCACTGATCTCCAAAACCGGATCGGTGGATTGGTGTTGCCTTCCCGAATTCGATTCCTCATCCGTTTTTGCCAAAATACTGGACGAAAAGAAAGGAGGGAGTTTTGACATCCTGGTAGGGGAGGAGTATACGAGTACGCAACGCTACAAGAAAGGCACGGCCCTGTTGATCACCCGGTTTACCGATGGTGAGAATATCTTTGAGGTCCGCGATTTTATGCCGCGCTACCGGAATGAGGACGGTACCTATCACGCGCCTCCCGAATTTATCCGCTATATCCGCCATATCAAGGGGAGGCCGGTTTTCCGGATTAAATACGACCCCAGGCTGGAGTATGCCCAGGGGGTTACCGAGACCTATGTAAAGAAGAATTTCGTGGTAAGCCTGAACCACGGCGAGCAATACGACACGGTCTTCCTCTACACCTCCTTTAACAAGAATGCCGTGGTGGAAGGCCGTGAGATTGAATTGGAACGGGACGGCTTTTTCCTGTTGGGTTACAATGAGAAACTGATCAAGCCTACCACCCGCAGCATGTACATAGAGCAGGAGCGCACCAAGGTTTACTGGCTTAACTGGAGCAGCCAGACCCCTCGTTACCGCGAATACAATACTCAGATACAGCGGTCTGCCGTAACCCTGAAGCTGCTGAGTTACGACCGCTCCGGCGCCATTCTGGCGGCGGCCACTACCTCCCTTCCCGAGACCATCGGCGAGGTACGCAACTGGGATTACCGCTTCTGCTGGATCCGCGACGCGTCCATGGTGGTAAAGGTGGTCTCCGAACTCGGGCATGAACAGGTGGCCCGTCGCTACCTGGATTTTATCGTAGACCTGATCCCGGACAAGGACGAGAAGCTTCAGATCATGTACGGGATCAACAAGGAAAAGAAACTTACCGAGGTGACCCTGGACCACCTGGACGGGTACAAGGGGTCCAAACCGGTCCGCGTGGGCAATGCCGCCTATGCCCAGCGGCAGAACGATATTTACGGCATCCTGATGGATGTGATCTACGCCCAGCTCATCCGGTTCCGGAACAATATCCCCAACGGGGAGGAACTTTGGGGCCTCACCAAGGGCATCGTCTGGATCGTCCAGAAACACTGGCAGGAGCCGGATAAAGGCATCTGGGAGTTCCGCACCGAGGACCGGCATTTCACCTTTTCCAAAGTGTTGTGCTGGGTAGCCATCGACCGCGCCATCAAGATCGCGCGCATCTTCCGGAAGTACCGCAAGATCGAATTGTGGACCGACCTGGAGCAGGAGATCAAACGGGATATCCATGAGAAAGCGTGGAACGAGGAGGTGCAGGCCTTTACCCAGAGTTACGGCTCGCCCTACATGGACGCTTCCGTGCTGCTGATGGAATCCTACGGCTTTATTCACGCCCGCGACCCGAAGTACGTGAATACGGTGAAGGCAGTGGAAGAACACCTGAGCAACGACGGGTTGCTGTACCGGTATAAGAACGAGGACGACTTTGGGCTGCCCACTTCTTCCTTTACCATTTGTACCTTCTGGTTTATCAATGCGCTGTTCCGCATCGGGGAGGAGGACCGCGCCCGGGAACTATTTGACCAGTTGCTCTCTTACAGCAACCACCTGGGCCTCTTCAGCGAGGATATCGACTTTAAGACCAAGCGGCTGCTGGGGAACTTCCCGCAGGCGTATTCGCACCTGGCCCTGATCGAATGCGCCATCAATTTCTCCCGGAAGGACGCAGTGGAGAAGGTGCTGGAGACGATGCAGAATTAGCGAGGCCCTGAATATTGCGCATAAAAAAACCGCCTTCCTTTCGGAAAGCGGCTTCCCGCTGTCTCACTAAGTGCGGATTGAATTAGTCAAAGGTATACCCGCCGGCTTCGGCCACCTTGTCCGCGATCAGTTCGCGAAGGGCCGCAACCTTGGGTTGATTGGTGTATTTCGTAAAGCGTTTGAGTCCCATCAGCATCATGCGCTGCTCGTCGCCTTCGGCAAAGGAGACAATGGCCTCTTTTCCTTTTATGGCCACGGTATCCACCGCCCGGTAAAGGTAGAGTTTGGCCATGGCGATCTGTGCCGCCTGGGCTTCCTCCCCGAAGCGTTTGGCGCTTTTCTCGGCCCGCAGCACGGTAGACTCCGCCATGTAGATCTCGATCAGCACATCCGCCGCGGCCAGTAACAACTGCTGGTGCGCCTCCAGGTCGGGGCCGAAGGTCTGGACGGCCTTTCCGGCCACCATCAGGAATACTTTTTTCAGGCGTGCGATCAGGTCTTTCTCTTCTGCGAAGAGCTCGGAGAAATCCGGCGTTTCAAAAGAAGGGATGCCCATCAGTTCCTCGCCCACGGCCGTAGCCGGCCCGAGCAGGTCCACATGGCCCTTCATCGCCTTTTTAACGAGCATGCCCACGGCGAGCATGCGGTTGATCTCGTTGGTGCCTTCGTAAATCCGGGAGATGCGGGCATCCCGCCAGGCCTTTTCCATGGGGGCGTCCGCGCTGAAGCCCATGCCCCCGAAGATCTGGATCCCCTCGTCGGTGGTCTCCTGGACGTCCTCGGAAACAGCTACTTTGAGCAGCGAACACTCGATGGCGAATTCCTCAACCGCCTTGAGTTCGGCTTCGGAATGGCTGTTCCCCGCTTCAAGGCGCAGCATCTTGCGCCGCTCGATGTCGGCCGCCGCACGGTAGCAGGCGGACTCACCAGCATAGGCGTTGGTGGCCATGGTGGCGATCTTGGCCTTAATGGCCCCGAATTCGATGATCGGGGTTTTGAACTGGATGCGCTCCTTGGCATACCGCACGGCTTCGTCCGTTACCCGGCGCTGGGCTTCCAGGCAGGCCGCCGCCAACTTGATCCGGCCAACATTCAACACATTCAGGGCGATCTTGAAACCGTTTCCACGGTCGGATAGCATGTTCTCAACCGGCACCTTGGTCTCGCTGAAGAAAACCTGCCGGGTGGAGGAGGAGTGGATCCCGAGCTTCTTCTCTTCCTCTCCGGTACTGATCCCGTTTTCCGGGTCGTTCTCCACAATAAAAGCGGTGAGGTTCTTGTCGTCCTCAATGCGGGCGAAGACAATGAATAGCTGGCAAAAGCCGGCGTTGGAGATCCACATCTTCTGGCCGCTGATCAGGTAATGCTTGCCGTCTTCGGACAATACGGCTTTTGTCTTGCCGGAATTGGCGTCGGAACCCGCTCCCGGCTCAGTGAGGCAGTAGGCGCCAAACCATTCCCCGGCAGCCAGCTTTGGTACGTATTTTTGCTTTTGCTCCTCGGTGCCGTAGAGGGTAATGGGCAGGGTGCCGATCCCCGTATGCGCCCCGAAGGCCGTACTGAAGGAACCGGTGGCCCCGGAGATATAGTCGCAGACCAGCATGGTATCAATAAAGCCAAGCCCCATCCCGCCGTAGGCTTCCGGAACGGCAATGCTCAGAAAACCCATTTCTCCGGCTTTCTGCATGCACTGTTTGGTGTACTCGTAGTCCTTTTTCTCGAACCGCTCCCAGTGGGCCCACAATTCGCGGTCCACAAATTCAACGGTACTCTCGCGCATCATGCGCTGTTCTTCGCTCAGATCTTCCAGCGTGAACACATCCTCGCTGGCCGTTTCCTTCACCAGGAACTGACCGCCGCGCAGGATTTCTTTTTCTTTGGTTTCTGTACTCATGATTCGGGTGTTTCGTTATTCGTTCGTTCTTAGAATTTCTTTGCTATGAAAGAAATTCATATACCCCGGCCGCTCCCTGCCCGGTTCCGACGCACATGGTGACCATGCCGTATTTGCCTGCGAGCTTCCGGTGGCGCATTTCGTCAAAAAGCTGTACGGATAGCTTGGCCCCGGTGCATCCCAGCGGATGGCCCAGGGCAATCGCCCCTCCGTTCACGTTCACGATCTCCGGATTCAGGTCCAGTTCTCGGATCACGGCCAGCGACTGGGAGGCGAAGGCTTCGTTCAGCTCGATCAGTTCCAGGTCTTGCTGCGCGACCCCTGCCAGTTTCAGGGCTTTGGGAATGGCCTTTACCGGGCCGATCCCCATGATGCGAGGCTCAACGCCGACCGCAGCGTAGTTCACCAGGCGGGCAATGGGTTCCAGCTTCAGCCGTTTCATCATTTCCTCGCTCATGACCAGGGCAAAAGCGGCCCCGTCGCTCATCTGAGAGGAATTTCCCGCGGTAACGCTGCCGCCCGCGGCAAAGACCGGACGCAGGCGCGCCAGGGCTTCTGCCGAGGTGTCTGCCCGTGGCCCTTCGTCGGCGGAAACGGTGTAGGAATCCGTGGTTTTTTTGCCTTTGGCATTTACATAGGTATGTTCCACCTCAATAGGGACGATCTGGGAATCGAATTTCTTTTCCTGCTGGGCTTTCAGGGCGCGTTGGTGCGATTGGTACGCAAAAGCGTCCTGATCTTCCCTAGATACCTTATACTGCTCAGCCACAGCTTCGGCGGTTAGTCCCATGCCCCAGTAATAGTCCTCGTGGCCCGCCTTGGCCAGGCCGTAATCCGGAACGGGCTTGTAACCACCCATTGGGATATAGCTCATGCTTTCCGCGCCGCCGGCAATGATACATTCCGCCATTCCCGACTGGATCTTGGCGGTGGCCATGGCAATGGTCTCCAGCCCGGATGCGCAATACCGGTTCACGGTAACGCCGGGTACGTCAACGATCTCGAGGCCCATTAGCGAGATCAACCGGGCCATATTCAGGCCCTGTTCGGCCTCGGGCATGGCATTGCCCACGATCACGTCGTCGATTTCCTTCTTGTCCAATCCCGGGACTTGCGCCAGCAGGTAGGCGATGGTCTCGGCCGCCAGCTCGTCGGGCCGCTTGAAGCGGAAAGTTCCGCGGGGGGCTTTCCCGACGGCGGTGCGATAGGCTTTTACGATATATGCTGTTTTCATTTGTGTGCTTTCTAGGTGCTGATTACCAATGACCAAATTTCCACCCAACCTTAGTTGCGCAGTGGTTTTCCTTTTTTCAACATGTGCTGGATGCGCTCCAGGGTCTTGCGCTCCGTACAGAGCGACAGGAAGGCCTCGCGTTCCAGGTCCAGCAAGTAGCGTTCGCTTACCAGGCTGGCTTCGGACAGGTCGCCGCCGGCCATTACCCAGGCCAGTTTGTTGGCGATTTTCTTGTCGTGCTCCGAGATATAGTGTCCGGCCTCCATGGAGTCCGTACCTACCAAAAACATGCCCAGGGCCTGTTTGCCCAATACTTTTACGTCGGTACGCTCGATCGGTTTGGTATAGCCTTTGTCGGCCAGCAGCGAGGCATATGCCTTGGCTATGGCCAGTTGCCGGTCCTTGTTCACGATGACCACATCCTTGCCTTTTTGAAGGATGCCCAGGTCAAACGCCTCGTAGGCGGAGGTAGAGACCTTGGCCATCCCAATGGTCAGGAAGTATTCGCGCAATACGTTCAGTTCCACGTCGTTCTTTCGGAAACTGTCGGAGGCTCGCAGCGCCATCTCCTTTGAACCGCCGCCGCCCGGGATCACCCCGACCCCGAACTCCACCAGGCCGATATAGGTCTCGGCCGCTGCAACCACCATGTCGGCGTGCAGGCTCAGTTCGCAGCCCCCGCCAAGGCACATGCCGTGCGGGGCAGCTACTACGGGGATGGATGAATATCGCATCCGCATCATGGTGTCCTGGAAGTATTTCACGGACATGGCCAGCTCGTCGTATTCCTGTTCAACGGCCATCATGAAGATCATACCGATATTGGCGCCCACCGAGAAGTTGGCGCCCTGATTCCCCACTACCAATCCGCGGAAATCCTTTTCGGCCAGGTCCACGGCCTTGTTCAGGCCGGCCAGGACATCGGCCCCGATCGTATTCATTTTGGAGCGGAACTCCGCATTCAGGATGCCGTCGCCCAGGTCTTCCACCACCAGGTCCTTATTGGCGTAGACTTCGCGGCTTTTACGGATGTTGTCGAGGATGATAAAGGCGTCCTGTCCGGGAACCACCCGGTGTTCTTTGGAAGGGATATCGTAGTAATAGGTAGCGCCATCGCGTACCGTATAGAAGGATTTCGTACCCGACTGTTGCATCTCTGTCACCCAGGCGGCCACCTCCTGCCCGGCGTCTTTTGCGAGCTCGATCCCCTTTTCAAGCCCCACGGCGTCCCAGATCTGGAAGGGTCCGTGTTCCCAGCCGAAACCAGCCTTCATGGCATCGTCAATCTTATAAAGGTCGTCCGTGATCTCGGGTATCCGGTGGGAGACATAGGCAAAAAGGGCGCCGAAGCTCTTGCGGTAGAATTCACCCGCCTTATCCTTGCCGGCCACCAGTACCGGGAAGCGTTCCGCCACCAGTTCAATGGGTTTGGTCAGTTCCAAGGTTCCAAAAGACGCCCGTTTTCCGGCCCGGTACTCCAGGGAGTCCAGGTCCAGGGTCAGGATTTCGCTGGAACCGTCGGACTTCTTTATTTTTTTATAGAATCCCTCGCCGGTCTTGCTCCCCAAGCGGTTTTGTTCCACCATACTGCCGATATAGTCCGGCAGGGAGAACAGCTCCAGGCGCTCGTCCTCCGGACAATTCTCGCGAATTCCGTTGGCCACGTGCACCAGGGTGTCCAGACCCACAACGTCTACCGTGCGGAAGGTAGCGGATTTGGGCCTGCCGATCACCGGACCGGTGAGTTTGTCAACTTCCTCCACGGTCATGCCCATCTCGCGTACGGTGTGGAAGAGGCTCATGATGCTGAAGATCCCGATACGGTTGCCGATAAATGCCGGGGTATCCTTGGCCACCACGGAGGTCTTGCCCAGGAATTTCTCCCCATACCCGTTTAGGAAGTCCAGGACCGCCCGATCCGTCTTCGGTCCGGGGATGATCTCAAAGAGTTTCAGATAGCGCGCCGGGTTAAAGAAGTGCGTCCCGCAGAAGTGCTTTTGGAAATCATCGCTGCGGCCCTCACTCATGAACCGGATCGGGATGCCGGAGGTATTGGAGGTGATAAGGGTGCCCTCGCGGCGGTGTTTGTCCAGGGATTCGAATACCTTTTTCTTGATATCCAGCCGTTCCACCACCACCTCGATGATCCAATCGGCCTCCCCAACCCGGGCGATGTCGTCTTCCAGGTTCCCGGTCTGGATGCGTCTTGCAAAATCCGGGTGATAGATCGGTGAAGGTTTGGATTTCAGCGCCCTGGCCAGCGAATCGTTCACCAGCCGGTTCCGGACCACCCCGTCCTTAAGGCTTAAGCCTTTGGCTTTTTCGCGGTCGGTCAGTTCGCGCGGGACGATATCCAGCAACAACACTTCCACGCCGATATTGGCAAAATGGCAGGCAATGCCGCTTCCCATTATTCCGGAACCGATCACGGCCACTTTGTTAATTCTTCTTTTCATAGGTAGGTGTAATTCGTAATTAAGAACGGCCGTTTACCTGCGTATTGGGTTGTCCGTCGTATATTTTCTTCTCGGAAATAAGCCGGTTGATAGCGTCGATCACGGCAAAAAAGCCCTCCAGCTGCTGCGCTGTGAGCTGGCTGCGGACCGCATCGTTAAACCGCAGCACCACGGCCTTGGAATCCGCCCGCATGGCCAGGCCAAAATCGGTTAGGTGGATCAGTACGCCGCGGCCGTCATCCGGGTTGGGCCTGCGTTCGATCAGGCCTTTCTCCTCCATATTCTTCAGGATGCGAGAGAGGCTGGTCGCCTCCATACCCATTTTGGGCCCCAGAGCGGTAGAGGGTGTACCCGCCTTAGGGTCTATGCTCAGCAGGCAGAAGCCTACGGCCATGGTCCCGTCGAATTTCTTGGCTTCCTCGTTATACATGCGGGCAACGGCTTGCCAGGTGGCCCGCAGGGCGTGATCGATGGTGAATTCCTTCATAGATGACATTTCCGTATCAAATATAGAAAATTTTATTATGCATGCATAATAAATGGATAAGAAAATGAAGAAGTTCTCGCGATGGGGGAGGGAGGTGGAAACTAAGCGGCCGGGGTAGGTTTCTTACTGAGCCTAATGCCCGTAGATATCATTGTACAGCCGGATGTACTTTTCCTTGATGATCTTACGCCTCAGGGAGAGTTTGGGCGTCAGGTGACCATCCTGTACATTCCAGATGTCCGGGGTAAGCCGGAATTGTTTGACCTGTTCCCAACGGGCGAAGTGTTCGTTGGCCCGGTCTACTTCCTCCTGGTATTTGGCCAGTACGGCCGGATTCTCGATGATATCGGTGTTTTCGCTCACCGTGATCCGGTTTTGCTGGGCCCATTCAAAAAGATATTCAAAATTGGGCTGGATGATGGCGGCCGGCATTTTTTCGCCTTCCCCAACCACCATTACCTGTTCGATAAAGCGGGAGTGTTTCAGACGGTTTTCCAAAAGCTGCGGTGCCACGTATTTCCCGCCCGAAGTCTTGAACATCTCTTTCTTCCGGTCGGTAATGCGCAAAAAGCCCTCGGCATCGATCTCGCCGATATCGCCTGTATGGAAGTACCCGTCCTTGAGTACTTCTGCGGTCTTTTCAGGGTCCTTATAATACCCGAGCATGACATTGGGGCCTTTGCAGAGGATCTCGCCGTCTGCGGCAATGCGCACTTCCACCCCGTCGATGACCCGTCCTACCGATCCGATCTTCCAGCCGTGGTCCCGCGCGTCGTTCACCGAGATGACCGGGGAAGTCTCCGTAAGGCCATAGCCTTCCATCACCGGGATGCCAGCCGCGGCAAAAACCCGGGCAAGCCGGGGTTGCAGGGCTGCGCTGCCGGAGACCATGGTCTTCAGGTTGCCGCCCAAGCCTTCGATCCATTTACTGAAGATCAGTTTACGCGCAAGCCCGAGTTTCTTTTCATACCACCAGCCGTTGGCTCCGTAGGGTTTATAGGCAGTGCCCAGACGCACGGCCCAAAAGAACAGCGCCTTCTTGATCCCGCTCAGCTGGCTGCCCTTTGCGATGATGGCCTCATATACCTTTTCCAGCAGGCGGGGAACCACGGTCATCACGTCCGGCTTGACCTCCTTCAGATTGTCGCTGATCTTATCCAGGCTTTCCGCAAAATGAACGCTGATACCGCAATACTGGTAGAGGTAGATGATCATGCGTTCAAAGATGTGGCAGACGGGCAGGAAACTCAGGGATGAACCGCCGGCATCAAAAGGCACCCGTTTTTCGCTGGCCAGGACATTGGAAACGATGTTCTCGTGGGAGAGCATCACGCCCTTGGGCTTCCCGGTGGTACCCGAGGTGTAGATCAGCGTGGCCAGGTCATTGGGCTTTACGGCATCCATCCGCGCCTGCACCTCGTCCTGGTTGGACTGGTCCGTACCTGCCTCCAGGAGCTCGCTCCAATGGCGGCATCCCTCGATCCGTTCAAAGCTGTATACATCCTTCAGTCCGGGCACTTCTTCCCGGATCGCATTCACCTTTACCAGCAGGTCCGCATCCGAAACAAAGCAGTAACTGGACTCTGAATGGTTCATGATATAGGAGTAATCCTCCTCGGACATGGTGGGGTAAATAGGGACGTTCTGGGCCCCGATCTGCAGGATGCCGGTATCCACAACATTCCACTCGGTACGGTTGGTGGTGGAGATCATGGCGATCTTGTCCCCAGGTTTGATCCCAAGCCGCAACAGCGCCCGGCTGATCTTGTTGGCCTGCTCCAGATATTGGCGCGAGGATACCGGGGTCCACTGGCCATCGTACTTCGTGACCATGGCTTTCTCCATATTATAGCGCTCAAGCTGATAGTACGGGAAGTCAAAGAGGCGGGTAATCTTTTGCATACTTAGTTTCTAAGGGGTAATTGCAAATTAAGTAAAGGCGGCGGGATATTACAAACAAGTTCGCAATTGCAGGCCCTTATGATTGCGGATTTAAAAAAGAAGGCTCGTTCACGCAACCATACTGGAGAATCGCTACCTTTATTAAAAAATAGAGAAATGAAGAAGATTCTTGCTTTCGCCACCATCTCCGCCCTTTTGGTAGCGCTGGCCAGTTGCAATAATGACGATGGAGGCCCCACTACCGAATTCGACCCGATACCGATCACTGCCGTGGATTTGCCTGCTTCATTTAGTCTGGGAACCCTGGAAAATATAAGCATCACTTACGAATTGCCAGACGACTGCACGCGTTTTGATTCGTTCCGCCTGCTCGCTCCGCAGGATACGGTCCGCGAGGTGTTTGTAATCGGCGCGCGCAGGGATAACGGCGCCTGCAACCCGACCCCCACGCAGGCCACCGAGACCCTGGTTTTTCAGGTGCTCTTTGATATCACCTATACCTTTAAATTCTGGCAGAGCAACGATGCCCAGGGGAATCCGCAATACATCGAGGTGCAGGTGCCGGTAGAGTAATCGGCCGCAGAATTCCCCCGTTACTTCTTGTTATCCCTTCAGGGAGAGGCCTTCCTGCGGATGTGATTCGATCCATTTGCGGGCATTGACGAACGCCTGCAACCACGGAGACACCTTATCTTTCCGTTCCGGGTCGTACCAGGCCCAATTCCACGGGAAAATCGAACGCTCGATATGCGGCATGGTTACCAGGTGCCGGCCACTGTCGTCGCAGATCATGGCTGCGTTGTAATCGCTGCCGTTCGGGTTCGAGGGATACTGCCCGTATCCGTAGGTGGCCACGATATTGTAGCGTTCCGGCTTGTACGGAAGGATGAATTTGCCCTCTCCATGGGAGATCCAGACGCCCAGCGTACTGCCTTCCAGGCCTGAAAGCATTACCGAGTGGTTCTTGCCAACCGTTACGGAAGTAAAGGCGCTTTCGTGCTTGCCGGAGTCGTTGTAGGTCATCTTCCCATGTTCTTCGTGATCCGGATGAAGGAGCTCCAGTTCCATGAACAACTGGCAGCCGTTACAAATCCCTATGGACAGGGTATCCGGCCGGTTAAAGAATTTATGCAGGGCCCTGTTGGCCTTGGGATTGTACTTGAATGCCCCGGCCCAGCCCTTGGCGCTGCCCAGTACGTCGGAATTCGAGAATCCGCCGACCGCCCCTATAAACCGGATATCCTCCAGTGTCTCGCGGCCGCTGATCAGGTCCGTCATGTGCACATCCTTCACGTCAAATCCAGCCAGGTACATGGCATGGGCCATTTCCCGTTCAGAGTTGCTGCCTTTTTCGCGGAGGATAGCCGCCTTCGGGCGCTTGCCTTCAGGCTGTTCGATCTTGGGGAGTTTCCCTTTAAATTTCCTGGGGAACCGGTACTCGAGCGGCTGGGACTTGTAATTCCGGAACCGGGCCTCGGCCAGTTCCGGCGTTGTCTGAGCCCGGTCCAGCAGGTAGGAGGTCTTATACCACGTATCCCGCAGTGCCGCCACGTCCAGCTCCATCGTTTGCCGGTGATTGCGGATATGGAGGACAGGAGCATCGCTAACGTTACCGATGCGGAAATAATTCAGGCCGGCCGCCTTCATCGCTTTTTCACTTTTAGCGTCTTTTGCCTGGATCACCACGCCCGCCTGTTCCGAAAATAGCAGGCGGATCGTATCCGGCTCGCCAATTTCGCTGAGGTCCAGATCAGCCCCAAGCTTGTTGTCCGCAAAGCACAATTCCAGTAGAGTGGTAATGAGCCCGCCCGAGGCCACATCGTGCCCGGCGAGGATCTGCCCGTCCGCAATGAGCTGTTGCAAGGCGTTAAAAGCGCGGGCAAAGTAAGCGGCATCTTTAATATCCGGCGCCAGGTTGCCGATGCTGTTCAGGATTTGGGCAAAAGAGGAGCCGCCCAGGGGAAAACCACTGCCGGACAGGTCCAGGTAATACACCGGGCCGCCGTCCGCCCGGAAAACCGGTTCCACCACCTTTTTCAGGTCGCTGCAATGCCCGGCTGCCGATATGATCACCGTCCCGGGAGCCAACACCTCCTTATCCGGATATTTCTGTTTCATGGACAGGGAATCTTTCCCTGTGGGGATATTGATGCCGAGGGCGATGGCGAACTCGGAGGCCGCAGCCACAGCCTCGTATAAGCGGGCGTCTTCCCCGGGATTGTTACAGGGCCACAT
>JBNKHB010000032.1:0-15836 GCA_050290125.1 Robiginitalea sp. | reverse complement strand
TATCCAGTTTGCGCACGGTTTCCTCATGGAATTCGCGGGCGTTCGGGGCCTTGTGGAAATACAGGTATCCCCCGAACAATTCATCCGCGCCTTCCCCGGAAAGCACCATTTTTATCCCCATGGACTTGATCACCCGCGCCATCAGGTACATGGGCGTGGAGGCGCGTATGGTGGTGATATCGTAAGTCTCCAGATGGTAGATCACGTCACGGATGGCGTCCAGGCCTTCCTGGATGGTGAATTTGATCTCGTGGTGCACCGTCCCGATATGGTCGGCCACCTTGCGCGCGGCCGCCAGGTCCGGCGAGCCTTCCAGGCCCACCGAGAACGAGTGTAGCTGCGGCCACCAGGCATCGGTGGTATCGTCGGATTCAACGCGCTTCTTCGCAAATTTCTTGGCTACCGCCGAGGTGATGGAAGAATCCAGGCCGCCCGAGAGCAGGACCCCATAGGGCACGTCCGACATCAATTGCCGGTGCACGGAGTCCTCCAGCGCCTTTCGCAGCTCCGCAATGTCGGTTGGATTGTCGGCCACCGCTTCATAGCTCATCCAATCGCGCTCGTACCAACGCTGGAAACCTTCTTCCTTGCTGCTCAGATAATGGCCGGGGGGAAACAATTCGATCCGGCTGCAGGTACCCTCCAGTGCTTTCAGTTCAGAGGCCACATAGAAGGTCCCGTGTTTATCCCATCCGATGTAAAGCGGGATTATACCCATATGGTCGCGGGCAATCAGGTAACTGCCATCCCGGCTGTCATAGATAGCGAATCCGAAGATGCCGTTCAATTCGTCCAGAAACGCAGCTCCTTTCTGCTCATACAGCGCCAGGATCACCTCACAGTCGGATTCCGTGCGGAAGGCGTACTTCCCCTCAAAAGATTTGCGAAGTTCCCGGTGGTTATAGATCTCGCCGTTAGCAGCCAGAATGACGGCTCCGTCCTGGCTATACAGGGGCTGTTTGCCTGATGCCGGGTCTACGATGGCCAGGCGCTCATGCGCCAGGATCGCTTTTTCATCCACATGGATCCCGTTCCAGTCCGGTCCGCGGTGGCGGACGATCCTGGACATTTCAAGGAGTTGCGGCCTCAGCGACTCGGCCGGTTGTTTCAGATCAAAGGCACATACAATACCACACATATTCCGAAAATTAATTTTGTAATTTGAAAGCAAATATTTCTCAATAATTTCTATTTATAAAATATATAAGCACTATTTAGTAATAATTATAAGTATATTTTTATATTATTCGAATAATTCGTAAGGATATAACCTCGATTACGCTGCACCTGCGCGCATTTTGTAAGCCTGCCGAATTTTAACGACCTTTTAAAGAATTCCCCCGCAAAAAGCATTTAGTTTTAACACCCTAAAACGAAACCCATGAAAAAAATACTGACACTATCCGCCATGGTACTTGCCATGGTATGTTCTACCAACCTCCAGGCACAGGATTTTCCCGGTCTGGATAAAAGTCCGATGGACATCGCCATTTACCCGGGACGGCAACCCGAAAAAGTGGTCCGCGTTATTTACAGCCGGCCGCAACTCAAGGGCCGTTCGCTGGCCGACCTGGCTCCAGCCGGGAAGGTATGGCGCACGGGTGCGAACGAATGCACCGAGATCACCTTTTACAAAGACGTGAACTTCGGAGGGAAGGATATCCCCGCCGGCACGTATTCGCTCTTTACCATCCCTGGCAATAACGAGTGGACGGTGATCCTGAACAAGAATCTGAATCAATGGGGTGCTTACAGTTATGAAGAAGGTGCGGACCTTGCGCGAGTGAGCGTTCCTGCATCCTCGGGCAGCGATTCGCTGGAGGCCTTCGCCATTGCTTTCCAGGAAGCGGACAACGGCGTGCATATGATAATGGGTTGGGATAAGACCCGAGTGGCCGTACCGATCACCATGTAAGGAACATATAGCCCTCTTATCAAACCGGTGCCCGCAGCACCGGTTTTTTTTATCCCTTAAATAGGCTCAATAAACCTTTTTGCCATCCACAAAGGTATACAGCACCCGTACATCCTTTAACGCTGCCGGGGCGGCTTCCATCAGGTCGTCGCTCAGTATCGTGAAATCCGCTACCTTCCCGGGCTCGATACTCCCTTTCTCGCCTTCTTCAAAATTGGCGTAGGCGCCCCAAATGGTCATCCCTTTCAGCGCGTCTTCACGGCTCAGGGCCTCTTCCATTCTGAAGCCGCCATCCGGGTAACCAACCGAATCCTGCCGGACCACAGCGGCGTAAAAGGTCTGCATCGGATCCACGCGTTCCACCGGAAAGTCAGTGCCCAGTGCCACAAGCCCCGAGGTTTCCAACAAAGACTTGAAGGCATACGCCCCCGCCATCCGATCGGCGCCCAGGCGTTCTTCGGCCCAATACATATCGCTGGTGGCGTGGGTGGGCTGCACGGAAGGGATCACTTTCTTTCCAAAGAGTTTCATATCCGCCGTATCGACCACCTGGGCGTGTTCGATCCGCCAGCGTGGGTCATCCAGGTTCGCAACGGCCTCGTGATAGGCCCTCAGTACCGCCGCATTTGCAGAATCTCCGATGGCATGGGTGTTCATTTGGAATCCCGCTGCAGAGATCTCGGCGGCCAGGGCTTCCAGTTCATCCATCGGGGTGATCATGGCCCCATAGTGACCCGGTTGGTCCGAATACGGTGCCTTGAGCGCGGCCCCCCTGGAACCCAGGGCGCCGTCCGCATAAACCTTTACGGAACGCACATTCAGGCGATCTGTTTTGAGGATCCCCGCATTGAGGAAGTGCTTGCGCGGTCCGGGACTGTTGGCAACCATGGCGTAAACCCGGATGGAAAGATCCCCGGCCTGCTGCAAACTGTCGATCAATTCGATAATAGTGCGGCCCAGGCCGGCATCGCTTACGGTCGTTAGGCCGTTGGCAAAGCAGATCTCCTCGGCCTGTTTCAGGGCGCGGACCTGCGCCTTGCGATCCGGTGCCGGCAACTGGCCTATCACCAACTGCATGGGACTGTCCACCAGCACGCCGCTGGGCTGCCCGTCCTTCAGGACCACTTCCCCGCCCGGAACGCGGGTTTGAGCGGTAATGCCCCCCAGATCCAGCGCTTTCTGGTTCACCAAAAGTGCATGGCCGTCAATCCGCCTGAGGGCCACCGGGATATCCGGGAACAAGGCGTCCAGTTCGGTTTTATCCGGAAAGACTTTAACCGGCCAGTCATTCTGGTCCCATCCATGGCCCATGATATAACTCGGTTTGAATTCCTCGTAATACGCCTCCACACGCTCCAACACTTCTTCAAAACTCCGCGCATCCCTCAGGTCTACCTGTTGTCCTTCCATGCCCAAGCCGTAGAAATGGCAATGCGAATCGATCAGGCCCGGAACAATCGTTTTCCCTTCCGCATCCAGCATCCAGGGCGCCACAAAGGAACCGCGAATGTCGTCGGAACTGCCGGCGGCCAAAAAACGGCCATTACGGATGGCAAAGGCTTCAGCCTTTGAAAATGTACTGTCAACCGTATATACGCGGGCGTTAAAAACGATCAGGTCCGCTTCGGTTTTTCGGGGTTGGCATGCAAGAAAACTCAGGCTGAGCAACAGGAGGATAAGGCGGGTCATAAGGAAGGATCGTAAATTCTCTCAAAGATACCCAGCGCCTGTCTACACTACCAAACCGGGAGCGTTATTATTTTCAATTCGGTCCTGCAAGCGAATCGGAGCGGATCAGAAATTCCACGCGGCGGTTCCTGGAACGGCCGGCCCTGGAGTTGTTGGGAGCCACCGGACGGGTGGCACCGTAACCCTGCCAGCGGACCCGGTCGGCAGCCAGGCCGAGTGCTTTCAGATATTCGCTTACCGCCCGGCAACGCTGTTCCGAAAGCAGCAGGTTGTACTCCGGGCGCCCCAGGGCATCGGTATGCCCCCTGAGTTCCAGGCGCAGGTTGCCCGCGCCTTGCAGGAAGTTGTACAGGCTGTCCAGACGGGCCTGGCCGGTCTGCGAAATACGGAAAGTATCAAACTCAAAAGTGAGTTCAGGAAGCAGCATTAAACTATCAACCGGAAAGCGGTGGAGCGTTCCGGCACTTTCCTTTGCTGCGGTTTCTTTACCTGCATCCGTGTCTGCGGGCCTCAATTCCATCGCATCCACGTAGTAGTATGCGCCCCGGTTGGATTGCCGCCCGGTGCGCTGGGTCCGTGTCTGCCTGTTGGGGTCAAAATTCCCCAGGATCAGGTATTGTTCACCCCCCTTGGCGGTTAAACCGACTGAAAGGCGTACCCAATCCCCCGTATCCATAGCAAACGCTCCATTTCCAAGGGTAAGGAATTGGTGTTCGTTCTCCTGGTCGGCGAACCAGAATTTTCTGGAAAGCTGTTTTTTGGTGGCGGCCCGGACTGGTCGGCTGCTGAGCAGCAACCCGAATTCCCGGAGGGCATAATCCGAACGCTCCGAAAGGCTCAAATAGACGGTAACCACATACCGGACGCCTGCGGCGAGCGGTCTGCGGAGACGGCCCATCAGGTACTCCCGGTAATCTCCGGGAGCATAGGCGTAAAACCCGGCATAGCCCTTGCCTTCCCTTGCGGGCTGCGCACCGTTGTAGTTCTCCGGCACCCCCATCTGCTCACTGCAACTATTGAAATAGTCCGTGGATCCCTGGGTAGGGGCCTCCCAATAATCCAGATCCGCGTGTAGGTTCCCGAGGCTTGCCGGGCAGGCGCTGTACGATTCAAACCCCCCGTTCACCACCAGGTTTTGCCCGGTTAACACTGCAGCGCACAGGCACTCCAGGAGAACCCAAAAAACTATTGTCAACGACTTTGCAGGCATTTTGCGGATTGTTTGATGGCTCCCCGAAGAACTGCTACTCCAGGGAATCTATATACGCATTGATAAGGGCAATACCCTCGTCATGCGGGATGCTCGTGCCTATCTGGGGCATCCGGTAATTCTGGACAGAAGATGCTATCCGGTCCTTGATCCCGGCAGCATGCACTCCAATATCCGTTAGTCCGAATGCAAGTTCGTAGCGCAGATCCAGCGTCCCGAAATAGTTATTGTTGCCCGGTTGGTGGCAATGGGCGCAGTTAATATCCATATAGGCACGTGCACGGTTCTCGAGGGTTAAGGCGGAGTCTTCCCAGTCAGGCAATACGCCAATGCCATTTAAGGCAGCCTGTTCCACCAGCACCTCCCCTATAATCCAGGAAGCCAGCTGATTCTGACCATCCCGTTCAAAATTCAATGCCCGGGCTTTGGGTCCTATCGGCTGTATCTGGCCATTGTTGGTATGGCACGTAATACAATTGTTGGTATTGGGTACGGTGTAGTCGGCACTGCGTACCTGTCCGGTCGCATCGGTCCAGCTCATGGGAACTATATGGCGATCAGGATCGAGGAAGGCCTCGGTCTGGGAATCATTCCAAAGGTAATTTCCCACCTGCCACAGACCATTCTTAAGGATAAGGACCCGGGTTTCGATAATGCGGGACCCCGATGCTGGTGACCGTTCATCCAGATAGTAGTAAAATGTCTTTGTGATCACCGTCTGATCGGGAAATTGAAGCATCCCGTCCCCGGTTAATTGCATCTGGCCGTCCCTGGGCAGGGAAATGGTCCGCAATTTATGAGCGTAATCGGTGAACAAGGGGGTACTGAGTTCATACTCCAGCGCCGTACGGCCTGGAACCAGGAGTGCGATCGGACCCTCAAAAATATTCATTTCGGAAAGCGTTGGCATAAATTCGGTAGCCGCAAACAGTCGCTCATCCGCATAGGGGTCCAGCTGTGCATCATACTCCTCTCGATTGGTAAGGCCATCCCCGTCACAATCCGAGGCGCCCCATGAAGGGTTTTCCGGATCATAGCCGTCATAACCTTCCGGCATGGCCGGATCGCAGGGGTCCTGAGCGTCGGACCCGTCCAGTTCTTCCTGATAGTCGCTTATGCCATCTCCGTCGGAATCCGTAATGTCGTCGGCGTACGGATTGGTTCCCCCGGCAACTTCCTGCCCGTTGGTCAAGCCGTCTCCATCGCAATCCGAACCGCTCCAGACCGGGTTCCCGCGGTTGTATTGATCGTAATCCGCCGGCATTTGGGGATCACAGGCATCATTGGGATCCGTGCCGGATTCCGCTTCCTCCAGGTCTGTGAGGCCGTCCCCGTCCGAGTCCGAGATCTCGTCGGCATACGGGTTGGTTCCGCTGTCCGCCTCCACTCCGTTGGTTCGGCCATCCCCGTCACAATCGGCGGAGCGCCAACGCGTATTTTCCGGGTCGTATCCGGTATAGGATTGAACTTGTGCCGGATCGCAGGGATCAGAAGCATTGGTGCCCAGGCTTTCCTCCCGGGCATCCGTCAAACCATCTCCGTCCGTATCCGTATCTACCGGTGGTGCCGTGCTTTCGGAACTACAGGCCAAGGCCATAAGGAGCGACAGGCCCGACGCAAAACGACGAAGTTGGCTGGACCGCATAAAGCTAATTCCTGATCGAAGGTAAAGCAAACCGCTTCTGAATAACTTTTATAGCATAAAGTTAGCGGATTCAACACGCCCTGATTCCCGGAATTCGGCAGACGGATAGCTTTTCACGTTCATCTGCGGACCGTCTGATCCTCTATAAACCCGGCTGATAAGATAGATTAATCGGGCCTTAGCAATCTAAGAAAGCTTATCCTCCGAGGAAATCGCGTATGGCCTTGAAATAAGCCTGAGGTTGTTCGATCCAACCGTAATGGCCGCTGTTGAGCATCACCAGGTTGGCCTTTGGAAAGATCCGCGCATCCCGTTCGGCTAAAGCCGGGTTCACGATGTCCTTACTCCCGTGAAGCAGCAGGACAGGAGCCGGGAAATCGCTTAATACACTCCTCAGGTCATATTCCGTGCGCCTGAGGTCGCGAAATACCAGCTGGTTGACCAAAGGCGTAAAACGCCCGCGAAAGGCAAGACCCCTGTATACCTCATCGGCATATTGCATATCCGATACATAGGCGGGAGCAATGGCGCGGGCTCGTTGCATCTGCTGCATCTCACCCTCCGGGGGATAGGGGATCTCGCGAAGGGTACGCTGTGCCTCCGGAGATAATCGGGCCTGCATCCCGCCGTTAAAACCTTTGGTAAAGTCCATGTTCAGGCCTCCGGAATGGGAAAGGATCATAGAAGCGACCCGATCGGGGTAACGCGACGCATATAAGCTGGCATACATCCCCCCAAAGGAATGGCCCATCAGATGAATGGCCTCGAACCCCAGATGATCCCGCAGGGCCTCCAGGTCCTCCAGCATCAGTTCTATCGTGATCGTTTCCTGAGATATCCCGGCTTCCAACTCGGAAAAGCCCGTGCCCCGCTGGTCGAATACAATCACCTGGTAGTCCTTTGCCAGACGGCGGGCAAGGGGCAGGAAGTGGTGGCTGGCATATCCCGGCCCTCCATTGAGCAAAAAAAGCGGTTTCCCTGAACCAATGACACGATAGGCGATCTTAAGCCCGGGGCGTTTCAGATAGTTATATTTTACCGCGTGTTCCCTCATAAAGCGGAGCATCACCTGGCGGGTTGGGCTGGATGCCGCCTTCGAAAGTTCGGCATAGAGGCTTTTGTGATCCCGGTCGCGAACATGATGGAAGGCGATGCGATCATTTGCAGCCTCCCGGGCGGCTTCCTCGAACAAACGCGTATAATCGTACGTTTCCTGTTCTGAAATGGTGAGCATGGGCACCCAGGCATGGGCAGCGTAAGTTGTTGGGGAAGCACCGCGCAGGGCTTCCATGGTCTGCCCGAAGGCACCTTTGACATGGCCATCCGCAAGGGCCTGGCCGTTGGCGCGTAAATGGCTTTTGTAATAAGCTTCTATGTCATAGGCCCCGGCTATCGGCAAGGCCCCGCGGATATCGCGGACCGAACGCCCCACTTCTTCCAGGTAGGTGGGATCCAGTGCCAGCAAGGCAGACAAATGCCCGCCGGCGGAATATCCGCTGACAAAAATGGAATTCCGGTCGTAGCCGTATTGTCCCGAATGGCTCCATAACCAGGCAAATGCCTTTGCAATATCCCGTATATGCCCGGGGTGTTGGATGCCTTCCGTACGCTCGGGAACTTGCCAGGATCCGGGGCTCAACCGGTAACTTACGGCAGCCACGGCGATCCCTTCAGCCGCAAATTTCCGTGCCAGGTCCGTCTCCAGGGTCCGTCCCCCAAATGCCCAGGCACCCCCGTGAATCCAGAGCATCAATGGCGGGTTTGCCACCCCTTCCGGAATAAAGAGGTTTAACCCGTGCTTTTTAGGGTGCGCGTCAGGCCCTTGGTAATATGGGAGATCATAATACTCCCGGATCTTAAGGGAATCCCGCTCCAAACCTGAGTTCGCCGGCTCGGAACCCCGGTCCGGTGCTAGGGTTTCTCGATGGCATTCCGTACTGACGCAAAGGAATAACAGCGGTAGGGCCAGGACCGCAAGCACAAGAGGGTGTTGCCATGTCTTGATTCGACTCATAGGGACAAAGGAATGAAGCTCGGAAAGGGCTCAGGGGGAAAATCTTGCTAATTTCCTTTCGCTGCTTCCCGTTTTAACAATTTACCCAAATACTTTGGGTCGGAAAATCCGCAGGCATAGGCCGCTTCGGCAAGGGTCCCGGCTCCCTCTTCATGCAATTGCCTGGCGCAGCGCAAGCGATGCTCCGCCAGATAACGGGAAGGCGAGATGCCGAAAATCTTTTGGAAACTACGCTGAAAATGAAAGGGTGAAAGGTGTGCGGCCATCGCCATATCGGAAAGGCCGATAGGTTCCCTGTAGCGGTCCAGGATAAATTGGCGGCCCCGCTCGGTGGCCTGCCAGAGCCGGTTCCGCGTATCGGGTTTGCGGGCCTCAAGCGATTGTAGCCTTTCCGTGGACTTTGCAGTGAACGCACGGCAAAGCTGCAGGGTATCCTTCAGGAATGCATCCGAATCGCCGGTTTGCCGAAAGCGCCGGACCCGGCTGCTAAACTCCAGGAATACTGTTCCTCTCGAATCTACCGGAAAGGCAGGTAATCCCGTAGTATCCGGGGAAATCCCCAGGTCTTCAAAGTCTTCCGGCCTGAAGTACAGGCAGAATCCCTTTGCTCTTTTAGGGGACTGTACCCGGGTAATCAACTGCCCCCCGGGCGGTACGATCAGAAACTGGCCGGCTTGAACGCGGTGACGGCCTGATTCCATTTCGTACTCCTCGGTTCCCTGCAGGACATATTTCAGGGAATAGGCCGTGCGCTCGGATATACTTTCATAGGCATCCAATTCCGAATACACCACAGTTCCCGGTACCCGGATGCCCTTAAATGTGCTGATTTCTCCCGATTTGAGCCGCAGTTCCTTCAAAGAGCTCATTCCAGTCATAATCCCAAGGTAATCAAGGACGGGGACTTCCCTTCCGGCTTTAAGAAAAGTTTAATGCGCTAGATACCCGCTACCCGGTTGAAGGCGGTTATAGCAGTCGTTAAAATCGCATCCAAGGGGCCGAAACCCCGTATTATAACGGGGTTCGGCCAGCTGTTTTCCAACATAACTCAGGCTATTGGGCAATTTGCCGCATATACGGCGCCATTGCCGTATCTATTTCAGTTAACGCCAATTGATTGGTTAAGTTCGACATCACCTTAACGCCGATATTGGTGATCACCTCCAACGCGTGCTCCTGCGTATAACCCGCCGCGTAAAATGTTTCCAGGACCTCATCGGAAACACGTCCTTTGTTGCGGTACACCTCCAGCGCAAAGCTCCGTAAGGATTCGAACCTGGGATTCGACACGGATTGACCCTCGCGAATGGCCAGCAAGTCGGTAGCATCCGATCCAAAGAACAGGTCTCCAGCCATCTGGTGTCCGGTGCTGCAGTAAGCGCACTGGTTTTCAACTGCTATGGTCATTTGGATGATATTGTGTTCCTCTGAAGTCAACACCCCGTATTCCATGAGTGCTTTTTGGGTGAGCCAATAGGCCCTCAAAACCGCCGGGGCGGCGCTCTGCACTTTTGCCAGATTGGTCACGAAACCAAAGTTTTCCCGGTACCAGTCAAATACTTCGGATACCTCGGGCGGCTCCTCATGTGCGATATCCATCTTGAAATTGCGTGCGGTTCGTTTCATGTTAGCTTTCTTTATCCTGATACTTCTTTTTTATTTGTTTGAAATTCTCCTTTGTTACCGCTTCCCCTGTCCTTGCGTGGTGTTCTATGGCAATCATGTAATCCCTGATGAGTTGCCTGAAATTCCCCTTTGCGAAGCCTCCCATAAATGCAGGTTTGGTCCGGTATTGCATGTCAAAGGTGAACCGGCTTCTTCCATCGGGCAATGATTCCACCCGATAAAAGGCCCGTGTGTACCGCGGATCCACTGGGAATTTCCCGCTCTGGTAGACCGTATTGGTGAATTGCATATGCTCCGGATCGTAATTGATCATTCGTTCCTTAAGGAATCGGGTGCCTTTTTCGTTGAAGTTACAGACGCGTTCGGCACCTTCCTCGGCCTTGAGACTTCCGTTTATGTATTCGGAGGCAATAATTTTGGGATGGGAATAGGCTACGGCCCCGTAGTCTTCTCCGACAACGGCCCAAATTCGTTGGGCGGGCAGGTCGTATACCCGCGATTCGGTAAAGCGATGTACTTTTTTCTGGGCCGCAGCCGGAGCTGTGACGGAGAGAATAAGAAGAACGACCGCAGACTTTCTTTTTGCATGTTTCATCAGATTGCTAGAATTATGATTAATGAATTAAACTCCAGACAAAGATCTGATCGGTAACGGGGATTCCTTTGGCAGCAAAGTCCAGAAATTGGGGAAATCAGCCCAGGCGATACTGCCTCGGCGAGACCCCGTATGCCTTGTGGAAGCTTTTGGAAAAATGGGAGAGATCAGAGAATCCGCAGTCAAAGGCAATATCCGAGATTCTAAGTTCACTGACCTTCAATAGCTGAGCGGCCTTTTCCAGCCTTTTCTGGCGGATATAACCCGCAGGTGGACACCCATAGGCTTTTGTGAACGCCCTTTTAAACGATGAGAGACTCAAATTACAGAGCCCGGCCAAATCCTCAAGTCCCAGATTATGGTAGAGATGGGCTTCCACGACTTCATTGAGTTTATGGGCATTCGGGCTGAATAATCTCCGGAACAAGTTGCGGATTTGCATGCCACTGCCGGTGCGGGCCAACAAAAGGATCAGTTCTTTAAGCTTTAATACGAGCAGTTCCTCGGTAACCACCTGGGGATGTTCAAAGTAGAACAACAAACCGTCAATGTAATTCTTTAGCAGTTCCGTATTCCGATGCTTCTCAGTAAAAACCGGTTGAGTCTTCTCCAGGGATTCAAGGATATCCGGAAAATCCCTGTTATATAGGGTATGAAGGACCTCTTTGGGGAGGTGGATGGCCACCGCTTCACAGTATTCTGTACCCGATCCGGAAAGAACCGTGCCCAGGTAATTGCCGCATTGCAAGGCCAGGCCTTCCGCCGTATCCAATTCCACCATTGAGGTAGGCGTATAAATCCGGCTTTTACCCTTATAGAGATAATAGAAACAGGCCTCATCGGGCATTTGGTAAACAAAGCGAAAGGGAGGGTTTGCCGTTGCCTTTTCAAAGACCTTTTTCCCGTACAGGTCAAAATGTTGATGCGAAGTAATCATTTCCGGATGCCTTGCGGAGGTAAATGTACGGCATCAGGGTGCAAAAAACTTGTCAATTCAGGTCAAAGGCAAGGAGAATCAGCCCAGCCGGTCATCCGAAATCACAAATCGAATTTGTAACTCACTCCCGCAAGCACCTGCAGGCCCTGTACGCGGAAATTGGCCCAGCGCTGGTATTCATTGCCTGCCAGATTGCTGGCCCTCGCAAAAATGGACAACTGATCGTTAATGTGGTACCCCACCCGGGCATTGGCGTCAAAATAACCGTCCAGGGTCACGGGGATTACCGGGAAAAGCTCCGGAGGGGTGTTGGGCTGGGCGTTGGAAACAAAGTCTTCGCGTTCTCCTATATAAAACAACTCCGCGCCCAATTGCCAATGCTCGCCGATCTGGTAGTCCAGGAATACCTTGCCCTCGGCGGTGGGCAGGTTCCATGCGGGGTTGTCGGTTTCGGTGTCGTACTGATAGAAAGCCCCGCTGAGGCCCAGGCTGAAGTTTCGGTTGACGCTGAGCTGCAACTCTCCAAAAATGCCAAGGGTGCGCACATCGTCGTAAAAGACCCGGAACGAATTGCCGTAGTAATAGGTTTTCTCGTCATCGCGGGTTTCGTTGATCGGGTTCATGACAAAGAGCGGCTTAAAATTCTCAGCCGTGTAGGAGCCCTTAACGTTATAGCTCAGGTTGGGGGTCAGTTGGCCCTTAAAGCCCGCGTAAGCCTCATACTGGCGGTCGGTCGGGGTGATCTCCAGGGTTGGCGACACAAAAGGGTTCTCCTTGCTGAAATCGTAGAACGAATTCTGGAGCAGGCCTCCTTCCACGCCCCCGTAGGCGATCACATTGTCATCCAGCAGGCGGTAGGAAGCAGCAACCGCCGGATAGATATAGAAGTTGTTTTCGTTATTCTCCAAATCCAGGCCGTAAACGATCTTGGCGCCGAGCTCCAGTTTCAGTTCATCCCGGAGCAGGATCAGGCTGGGACGTATCCCGGCCTGCAGAAAGCCGTAACTGATACCGGCCGTATTTACGGTTTCTGTGAGGGGCGCATTGGTGAATTCACCGTTGAGGTAGTCTGCGCTTACCTCCAGTTCAAGGGCCTCTTCCGTAACCGGAAATTCAAAGGCCGCACTAAACTTCGCGCGGTTTTCTCCGGACTCGGCGGCATCCCAAAACCGCCGCAATAACACATCCGCATCCGTAAAATAGGTGTCTTCCATGTGCACCTGGCCACTGGCCTCCGCCCGGAAATAATCCTGCGTTTCATCGGAACCCTGCAGGTCGGCCTCATCTATGAGTGACGTATCCACGCCGTACCAGTTGTACCTCCGGTGTTCCAGCCCGGCGGATGCGTTCCAGTCCCAGTCGCGGTCGCGCTGGGTCCAGGTAACGTCCAGGCCGCTATTGTAAAAATCCGTATCCAGCGGGGTTCCCTCGATATCCCCGCGCGAGGACAGGTGGTTCAGGCCCACGTCCAGACGTTGGTTCCCGCGGTCAAAATCCCGGCTCAGGTAAAAATCGGCAAGGGCGTTGTTGTAATTCCCAAGTCCCAGGGCCGCATAACTGTTGTAGATCTTTTCGGGCTGGCTGCGTTCCACCTGGGCCGCGCGCCCTTTGGCAGGCGTAAAGGTGGAAGCGACCGGTACCGAATTGATCCGGTAGGTGATCGGTTGCTTCTGCAATACGATGGAATCGTTCAAATCCGGCAGGGAAGTGATTTTACGCGCATCCGAGACCGTTGGCGTATACGATCGCACTACGGTTACGGTTTCCGTCCCCAGATCATCGTCCTGGGCTGCGAGCGTTCCGGCCGTCAGCAAGGCCAATACCGCAAATCGGATCCTCTTCATTCTCGTGTTCATCTGCTATCGGTTTCCTTCGGGGGCAACGGAGGAATTCCGCTCAGCCTCCCGGGCTTTGATTTGTGTAAGTTCGGTCTGGGCCTCCCGGACAATTTCCGGATAGGCCTTAAAATTGGTGATCACGTTCTCCAGGATATAAGTCGCCTGGAAGGCGTCCTGCAACTGATCGAAATTCCGCGCCATCAGCACCAGCCCTTTCCCGCCCCATTCCTTATGGGCGGAATAATCCTGTGCCAACCGCTGGACCGCCTGGTTGGAAGCTTCGTAGTCCCCGTCCGCATTCTTGAAGAAAGCATCGTAGTACAGGGCTTCGGCGGCGGTAGCACCGGAGGCGATCCGCAATACCTCGGAATAGGCCGTGCGTGCCTTTTCGCGGTCACCGGTCTCCCATGCCGAGCGCGCGATCATCAGGCGGGCGTCACTTCGGATACGGTCGTCCAGCCCGGGGCTGGCCAGTACCTTGTCCGCGTATGCCAGTGTCTGTGGGTAATTCTTTTGGCCGAAATACCCCTTCATCAGGTTAGACTGGGCAAAGGTCCGGTTCTGCGATATGTCCGCTGTTTGTTCGAGCTTCTGCAGGTACGGCATGGCCGAGGCGTAATCATCGCGTGAAATATAAATTTCGCACACCCTTGTCAGCGCCTGTTCGGCTGCCTCCCCGGCCCCGGAATCGGCCACTACCCGAAAATGCTCCAACGCCCGGTCCGCTTGTCCGTCGGCATAATACAGGCGCGCGAGTTTAAAGTGCACGTCCAATCGGTTGGCCCCGCCCGGGAATTGTTCCAGGTACTTCTCAAAGCCCCGGATGGCCGCGGCGGTATTGCCTTCGGCGGATTGGCGGTCGGCCGCTTCGTAAGAGGCGGCTTCCAGTTCGCTGTCGGTCACCTCCACAAAGTCAAGGCCGCGGACCCAGGCCGCGTACTGGTCTACCTGTCCCAGGTCCACATAGATCAATTTGGCCGTCTGTACGGCCTGGACCGCTTCCTGGGTATTCGGGTGGCTGGCCGCCACTTCCTTGAATACCCCGAGGGCTTCCTGGTTGCGGCCGGCATTGTAGTGCACCAGTCCTTTGCGCATCTTGGCCGCCGGTACCAGCGGGCTGTTGCCTACTTCGGCGATCAGGCGGTCATAGTTTTGAAGCGCCCGTGATTCCGAACCCGCCTTCACGTAAGAGTTCCCAAGCTCAAAGAGGGCGTCGTCCTTAAGGCTGGAGCCCGGGAATCTGCCGATAAAGGAATCCAGCGCATCCCGTTTGGCCTGTTCCTGCCCCAAAAACCCAAAACTCATCGCCTTCTGAAAGGCCGCGTAAGCCCGCTCCGGGCTTCCGGTTTCCAGGGCTTTGTCGTAGGCAGTGATCGCCTGGCGATACTGGCTGCTGACAAAATAACTGTCCCCCAGGCGCATCCAGGCATCCGTATTTTGCGGGCTTGTACCCCCTTTTTCCGTATACCGCCGGAAATGGGTGGCGGCATTGGCATAGTCCTTTAACTTAAAATAGGCATAGCCCTGCTGATAATCCAGTTCTGCGAACTCGTCCGTCCGGGCAGCGGCCGGCGCATTCCTGAAGGCCGCGTATTCGGCCAGGGCCTGCTCAAAATTCCCGATGGCAAAGGCAGATTCCGCCTTCCAGTAACGGGCCCGCGCCGTGAAGACCGGATCTGCGGCAGCCCGCAGTGACTTGTCAAAACTATCCAGGGCTTCCTGGTAATCCTCGGACATAAATCGTTCTACCCCAAAGTAAAAGGCCACTTTCTGATACGTGGCCTCCGAAGCGTAACCCCGGTTCTTTTCCAGCAACTCCATGGCCCCTCCGAAATTCCTGGAGGTGATGTACGAGTCCACGAGCAATTCCTGGATTTCCGGTGCATCTTCATCATCCGGGTAGGCCTTCAGGTAACCCTGCAACACTTCGGGCACCGGTTCGTAAGGGTTGCCGACCTCATAGGACAGCCGGGCGTAGTTCAAATAGGCATCCTGCCGGATCTCCGGGCTGAACTCCATCTGGGAGGCATTGCGGAAGGCGTTCAGGGCCTCCTGCTTCTTATCCTGGTTCAGGTAGCATTCGCCCAGGTGGTAGTAGGCGTTCTGCGCCACGCTGTCGTCACCGCCCACGATCTTGTTGAACTGCTGGATGGCATTCGCGTGGTCCCCCTGTTTATAAAATGCATACCCGAGCAGGTAATAATCCGTATTGCTCCATCGCCCGCGTTTTCCCTGGTAGGCTTCCAGATAAGGGATGGCATTTTCGTATTGCCCCAGGTTAAAGTAGCTCTCCCCGATGATCTTGTTGAGTTCCGAGACCTCGCGGTGGTCCGATTTCGGCAGCTGCTTCTTGGCCTGCTCAATGGC
>JBNKHB010000031.1:0-15913 GCA_050290125.1 Robiginitalea sp. | reverse complement strand
GTCAACCGCGATACGCTGATCTGGAAACAGGGCCTCGCGGCGTGGACGGCCCTCAAGGATGTGGACGAGTTGAAATCCTTCCTTGGCGGCAGTACGCCACCGCCACTGCCGGGGTCCTGAATTGCTGCGAAAAGGAAAGGTGGCGGTAGGCGATAACATGGATACGATCCATCAGTCCGAAAGGAAAAAGACCTGTGAACGCTGCGGGGCGGAATTGAGGTACAAACCCGGCTCCGACCAGATCCAATGCGAGTATTGTGGATTTGAGGCTTTCATAGAGAACGACAAGACCAGTTTTGAGGAGCTGGAATTGCGCCATTACCTGGAAGTGACCGGGAAGCAGGCACATTCCGAAACCATCGAATTGCTCCACTGCAAAAATTGCGGTGCCAACCAGCATGTGGAGGAGCACTACAAATCGCTGGCCTGCGTGTATTGCGGGGAACCCCTGATCCGGGAAGATGCGGAAGCATCCGGCTGGATCCTGCCCGGCGCCCTGGTGCCCTTCCAACTGGACCACGAAAAGGCCGGCCGGATCTTTAAAAAATGGGTGCGGGGGTTGTGGTTTGCCCCTGGAAAATTGAAACGGGCCGCCCTGGACCCGGAAGCCATCCATGGGCTGTATGTGCCCTATTGGACCTTTGATGCCCAAATGAAAGCGGACTATACCGGCCAGCGCGGCGATTATTACTACGAAACCCAGCGCTATCGCACCAAGAACGGCGTCCAGACGCGGCAAGTACGCAAGACCCGCTGGTCCCCTGCAGCCGGGACCGTTTCCGGTTTTGTGGACGATATCCTGATCAGCGCGTCCAGACAGCGCAGCTCGGAAATTCCGCGGGCCGTATCCTTCTGGGACCTCGGGGCCCTGAAACCTTTTCATTCGGATTACCTCTCCGGCTATGTGACGGAGAAGTATACGCTTTCGCTAAAGGACGGCCACCACCAATCCTTTCAGCAGGCCAAGCAAATTGCGCATACCTGGATCCGGCGCGATATCGGCGGGGACACCCAGCGGATCCACAACGCGGATATCCGTTTGTCTAACGAGACCTTCAAGCACATCCTGCTGCCGGTTTATATCAGCGCCTACCGCTACCGCGGGAAGGAGTACCGTTTCTTTGTGAACGGACAGAACGCGAAGATCCACGGCGACCGGCCCTATTCGGTGTGGAAGATTGTTTTGTTGATCCTGGCGATCCTGCTGGCGGTGGTCGTAATCAGCTATTTTGCCAAATGAGAAAGCTAGTAGTGGGCGACATCCACGGGGGGCTCAGGGCGCTGGAAGCCGTCCTGGCCGAAAGCGGTGCCGGGAAGGATGATTTTATCGTCTTTCTGGGGGACTATGTGGACGGCTGGAGCGAGTCCGCGCAGACGGTGGAATACCTGATCGACTTCGGCGCCCGGCACAATTGCGTTTTCCTCCGGGGCAACCACGACGATCTTTGCCTGGACTGGTTGCGCGACAGCAGGGAACCCGACCTGTGGCTGCACAGCGGGGGATTTGCCACGCAGGCGTCCTATCGGGGCCTGGGGCCGCAAACCCGGCAGCGGCACATCCGGTTCCTGGAAGCGCTTCAGGACTACCATCTCGACGCCTCCAACCGGCTCTTCCTCCACGCCGGGTTTACCAACCAGCGGGGCGTGCAGCACGAATATTTTTCAAAGAATTTCTATTGGGACCGCACCCTCTGGGAAACTGCACTTTCCTTGAACCCCTCCCTGGAACCTTCGGACCTGAAATATCCTTCCAGGTTAAAGCACTATGCGGAGATCTATATCGGGCATACCCCCGTGTCCCGCATCGGGACGGACCAACCCCATCGGGCTGCCAATGTCTGGAATGTAGATACGGGAGCGGCATTTAAAGGTCCGCTGTCGGTTTTGGATGCGGACACCAAGCAGGTATGGCAGAGCAGTCCGGTTTATCGGTTTTATCCCGGGGAAAAAGGGCGCAACTAGGCGGTGGTCACCTCCGGCTCGGGATCAGAGTTTACCGTGGTTGTGTTCATCCTGCCATCTTTTCAACTCCTTCCACCTGCCCTCATAGGCCATCCGGGCCTGCATGGGCCAGGATGCCGGGTCGTGCACCTTAAACCGGTCGCCACCGGAATCAAGCACCTCCTGGCATTTGGCAACGGTACTATCCGACAGGGCCTTCCAGGTCTTGATGTCGAAGTTGTGGAACAGCCCTTCGATCTTGGGGCCGATCCCCTCCACCAGTTGCAGGTCGTCCTTTTTGATCCGTTTTCCAAAAGCCGCTTTAGCCGCTGCGGGGTCAAAAGAAATTTCCGGAGCAATGGCAGCTGCGCTGGCGGCGGCAAGCCGCCCGTTGCAGGCGTCAAGATCCGCCTTCAGGCGGGCGTTGTCGTCCTTTAAAGTTTGCAGTTCTGCCGAAACAGCCGAGTTGTCCCCGCCTCCTCGACCCCACAGGTAACCGATGATTCCGCAGATGGCCCCTACCAGGAGGGGGATGATCCAGCACCATATGCTCATATTGGAGAAATCCATGCTTTCAGGTTTAAGGTTAGTAGTTATTGCAACGTGATTACCGTCCGGCGGTTCAGCGCCTGACCATCTTCCGAATCGTTCGGCGCTAAGGGCTCGTCGGGCCCTTTTGAATCCGCATGGATCCGGTTTCTGTCAATGCCATTTCCCACCAGGTAATCCCTGGCAAAATTGGCGCGTTCCAGGCCGAGGGCCATATTGGTGCTCCGAAGGCCCGAGTCGTCCGTATGGCCTGTTACCAGGCATCGGGCTTCCGGCTCCAGGTCCATATAGGTCATCAGATCCAGGAATTTCTTTCGCTGTACGTCATCCAGGTCTATGCTGGCCTCCGCCGAATTGAAATAAAGAACCAGCGGGTCGTCCTTAAGACGGTCATACAAGGCGTGGATCCGCTCCCTCTCTTCTTCGGATGCCGTTTCCATTCCGTATGCTACCGGTCCCCTGTAAACGGAGTTCTCCGGGACCATCTCGTTGTGTAGGCGACCCTCCATCCTGAGTTGCGACGAGGCAATCCCCTGGGAAATCATATAGTCCTTTACATCGTGGGCCCTCGCGATGCCGAGGTTGGGAAAGGCCGTTTGGTTGCTTTCGCCGACGTTAAAAAATCCGGTGATCAACAGCAGTTTATCCCCGTTTTCGCCCAGGTATTGGCGCAGCCTCCCGATTGCCGCGTCCACGCGTGCATCAACCGGGGTCATAAAGGAAGCCTCGGATTCCCTGAAATCAAAATTCCCATCCACCTCTACATTGAAATCCACAGCATTCACGGCAAATGGGTACGAAGTGCCAGCGGGCACCTCTGACCGGGCGGAAGTATCCATGACCGCTCCCTCCCGATGGGGGCTGCGGCATTCGCTGCAATACATGAGGAAAAAGTACGTGCCGGCCGCAATGGTGATCAGAATCCCCAACAGATTGGTTGTAGATCTGCTCATGACGAGGGTGGTTTAGCGTTCGGACATACAATGTATAAAAAAATCACAAAAAGTGTTAAAACGCCATCGTATTATTTGACTTAACAGCTTTTGGTTCCGGATTTTACAGCCGGGAACCCGCAACCGGATGCCAGCCATACAGATTTCCCATCCACCCATACAAATACGAAGTGTGGATGCAGTTTGTATGGATATATTCGTAGGGAACGATTTAGGCCCGCCACTCCACCACAGATCGGGCCGTTTCTTCAACGAGAATTGTTTTGGATTAGTTTGGTTAGTTTGAGAATCCGCCCCTTGGTGAGCTAAGCTGTCGGGGCGGATTTTTTTGAAAAATGAAAAAGGTACTCAGCACATTACGCCGCTTGATCCGGCAGATCCTGATGGTCATCCTGTTGGGGATGCAACATCTGCTTACCGGAAGCTGGTCTTCGGATTCCGAGCAACCCGCCTAAAGGTCAAATTTGATCCCCTGAGCCAGGGGCAATTCGGCCGTATAGTTAATGGTATTGGTCTGACGCCTCATATAGATCTTCCAGGCGTCCGATCCGGATTCCCTTCCTCCCCCGGTCTCCTTCTCGCCTCCGAATGCGCCTCCGATTTCCGCACCGCTAGTTCCGATATTTACATTGGCAATGCCGCAGTCGCTGCCGGCAACGGAAAGAAATGCTTCGGCCTCTCGCAGGTTGGTGGTCATGATGGCGGAGGATAAACCTTGCTTCACGCCGTTTTGCAAAGCAATGGCATTCTCGATCCCATCGCTGTACCGGAGCAGGTATAGCACGGGGGCAAAGGTTTCTTCCTGTACGATATGGAAATGGTTTTCCGCCTCGGCGATTGCCGGTTTCACATAGCAACCGCTTTCATACCCGGGGCCGTCCAATACACCTCCCGGCACCAACAAGTTTCCGCCTTCTTCAACCACCTGTTCCAGGGCTTCACTGTACTTGGCCACCGCATCGGTATCGATCAGGGGGCCTACGTGGTTTTGTTCGTCAAGCGGGTTACCGATCCGCAACTGTCCGTATGCACTGACAAGAGCATCCTTTACTTCGTCGTAAACGGAGTCGTGCACGATCAGTCGACGCGTGGAAGTGCAGCGCTGGCCACAGGTCCCGACGGCTCCGAAAACCGCGCCAATGACCGTCATCTTGATATCTGCGCTGGGGGTGACAATAATGGCATTGTTCCCGCCGAGTTCCAGGAGGGAGCGTCCCAGACGGGCAGCCACTGCCTGGGCGACAATTTTGCCCATTCGGATGGAGCCGGTTGCAGAAACAAGCGGAATGCGCGGGTCGGCCGTCATCAGTTCGCCCACACGATAATCCCCGTTGATCAGGCAACTGATTCCCTCAGGCAAGTCGTTTGCCGCGAAGACCTCCGCGGCGATGCGCTGGCAGGCCACCCCGCAGAGCGGCGCTTTTTCGGAGGGTTTCCAGATACAAACGTCCCCGCAAACCCAGGCAAGGGCCGTGTTCCAGGACCAAACCGCCACAGGGAAGTTGAAGGCGGATATGATGCCGACGATGCCCAGCGGATGATATTGTTCGTACATGCGGTGGCCCGGGCGCTCCGAATGCATGGTAAGGCCGTGCAATTGCCTGGAAAGGCCAACTGCAAAATCGCAGATATCGATCATTTCCTGAACCTCGCCGAGGCCTTCCTGATAGGATTTGCCCATTTCGTAGGAGACCAGCTTGCCCAGAGGTTCCTTCAGTTCCCGCAGCCGCTCCCCGAATTGCCGCACGACCTCTCCCCGTTTGGGGGCCGGCGTGCTGCGCCAACTCAAAAAAGCCTCCGAGGCCGTGGATACGACCTGCTCGAACTCCTCGGGGGTAGTAGCCCTGACCTTGGCGATCAAGGACCCGTCCACCGGGCTGTACGAGGCGATATCCTCCCCGGAACCAAAGTGATGGTTCCCCGTGGACGTTCCCGGGTTAACCGCTTCAATCCCCAGGGTTTCCAGGGCCTTTTCTATCCCGAAATCTATAGCGACTCCTTCCATTTTTGTAACTTTTTAAAGGGCTAATGTTATAATTCTGACAAAAATACGATTTCTACCCGGCTTAAGACCCAATCCCCTACCGTTTATTTCAGAAGCAGAGGTGCCAGCAGGAACAACAGGGCCAGCAAGGCGGGGATGCCCTGAACAAAGAATATTTTGCGATGAACGCTGATACCCCCGTAGCTTCCGGCAAGGGCTACGCATACAAGAAAAAAGGCGGCGATGCGAAGGCTCCAAGCCTCCTCCTGGATCAGGGCCGACCAAATAAGGCCGGCGGCGAGAAATCCGTTGTACAATCCCTGATTGGCTGCCAACTTCCGGGTGGGTTCGAACAAGTGCGAAGGGAGGGTGCGGAAGACCTTCGGGCCCCGCGTGGTCCATGCGAACATCTCGAGCCAAAGAAAGTAAAGGTGCTGCAGCGCAATCAGCAGCACCAAACCCCATCCGATAGTTTGCAGGGCGTTCATCAGTCCTCCCGGGCTACAAAACGCTCATCCGCCTCCATTACCGTACCGCAGCGATCGCAGGTGCGCAACTCCTTTGAGCCGTAGAACTTCTCAAAGTGTTTCAGGAAGTCCTTTTCAATATCTTCCAGGGTAAAATAGGCCTCGTAAAGTTTGTGGTTGCAATGGTCGCAAAACCACAGGAGCCCGTCCTTGGCATCCAGGTCCTGGCGCTTTCGCTCCACCACCAGACCGATGGAACCCTTATGTCGCACCGGTGAATGCGGCACGCGGGCCGGGTGCAGATACATGTCGCCCGGGCCCAGTTTGAACGTCTTTTTACGGCCGTCTTCCTGGATATGTACTTCAATCTGGCCTTCCAGCTGGTAGAAAAGCTCTTCTGTCTCATTGTAATGGTAGTCCTTTCGGGCGTTGGGCCCTGCTACCACCATAACAATATAGTCCTCGGCATCTTTGTAGAGGTTTTTGTTGCCGACCGGCGGCTTTAGCAGGTGACGGTTTTCCTCCACCCACTGATGGAGGTTAAAGGGAGGAGCGATGCTCATGTTCCGGAGTGTTTTTGGACCCTGGACGGGGTCGATTCGTACGGAACTAAAGGTACGGAAAAATACGGGTGAACGCAGCCCCAGGATTGGGGCGCATCCGACAAGTAGCAAAGGCTACGTCCGCTATTTCAGGAAGAATATCTGGGTATAATAAAGGGTCCCGTCCGGGGCGATCTTCACGCTCACGGCGGTATGGCTGAAATCCCCTTCCATGGTGCTCCGGTGGGCCGTACTGCCCAGCCAGTTCTGGAAGGCTGCCTCGGCATCCGCGTGGCCTTTGGCCACATTTTCCGCCACGGATTTGGCATCTGTCTGCTCGGCCATTTTGGAGGCCCTGCTGTCAAAGTCGTGATGGCTCAGGGATCCGGAAGCGATCATATAGTCGGTATGCGCATTGGCAAAATCATAGGCAACTTCGCTAAAGGTCAGCGGGGCCTTCCCCAGCGTACTGCGGTACTCGTTCACGCGCTGCAACAGCGCGCCTTCAACTGCACGGTTGTTCCTGGCCTGTTGTATTTCGGGGGATTCAATCGACTCCTTTGAACAGGAGGATGCCAGCAATACTAACAGCGCCAAGAATGCATATCGCATACTTAACTTCATATAGTGTTCTCATTGCAAGCAGGTAAGTGGGAAGAGTGGGGGATCTTCATTTTCCCGGCGCGAAACCGGGAGGATAAGTATACGCAAATTTCCGGTAGACGCCGGGTAAAGCGCCTCTTTTTTCGATCAAGTGGCGGGATATTCGGATATCGGGAAATCCAGACCATTGGCCGTAGTCCAGGAGAAAGTCCGAATCCTATGGATCGCCTGGCTCCGGCGGGGTATCCACACGTGCATCTGCCTCCAGGACCCAGTCAAAAACCAGGGCTCCCACCTCCTTTACCGGGCCGTAAAGCACGGAGTTCTCTATGGTTTCCGAGCGCACAACCCCCAGACGACTATTTGCCCTGTCAAAGAAGACCAGGAGGGCGCCAAGGATAACGGCCACCTTGACGAGGCCGAAGATGCCGCCGGCCAATTTATTCAGGAAGCCGAGCAAGGCAAAATCCGCGATCCGCGTAAGCGTTTTACCGAGCAGATGTACGGCAAAGACGATAATGATGAAAGTGATGACGAAGGCCGTGAGCTTGATGTATCGCTCATCCCATTCCAGGCGGGAGCTGAGGTAGTCAGCGGCAATGTAGGAAAACCGGATGGCGCCGAAGATACCGGCAATGAGCGCAGCAATGCTCGCCAACTCTACGAACAGGCCATTGCGAAGGCCTTTATACAGGCCGTAAGCAAGCAGGAGGCCGATAATAATGTCCAGTATTCCCATCCCGTTTCTGGCAAATATAGCGCATTGATTCGTACCTTTGGACTGCCTTACAATTGGTGGATGTCATGGCCCGGGACCCCGTATTAAAGGAACGTTGGATGCGCTTGCAAACCAAGCTCTCTTCGCAGTTTGCGGACGGGGAACCCCTGGAGCTGGATGCCATTATTTACCTGGTTGGCGTACAGGAACTGGGGCAACTCCATCGCGGATTCAAGAAAGACGAAAAGATCGCCCTGATGCATATAGCCATATGCAGGCTGCTGGAGCCTTACGGGTATTACGAATTCGAACGTTTTGACGAGGACGGCTGGCCGCATTACCGGCTGCTGGAACCCCTGCCTCCGCTGAAAGCCGGGGAGCAATCCGTGCTGATGAAGGAAGCCCTGGTATCTTATTTTACGGAGCGAAACTACCTGACATGAAGGCGACATTCCCTTATTATGCGGTGATCTTTACCTCGGTTCGAAGCGAAGTGGAGGAAGGTTATCCCGAGATGGCTGATGCGATGATGGAACTCGCGGCCCGGCAACCCGGTTACCTGGGTGTGGAGCACGCCCGCGAGTCGATCGGTATTACCGTAAGTTACTGGCAATCACTGGAGGCCATCGCCGACTGGAAGGCACAGGCCGATCACCAGCTGGCGCAACTGATGGGCCGCGATCGTTGGTATGACCAGTACCGGGTACGGGTCTGCCGCGTAGAGAAGGATTACGACTTTAGCCGGAAAGATTCAGGAGCATAGGCCGGGCTGCGGGTTGCAGCCTTCTATTCCCATCCATTATTCGTATTTTAATCCCCTAAGACCACAACGTGAACGAACCGCTTCCTTTCTCATCGCAAACACGCGCAAAACAATTGAAAACCCTGGCTGCCGATCGAGTGGACCTGGTTGTGATCGGCGGCGGGATTACCGGGGCCGGCATCTGCCTGGACGCGGCTTCGCGCGGCCTGAAGACCGTATTGCTGGAGAAGGGGGATTTTGCCTCGGGCACCAGCAGCAAATCCACCAAGTTGATCCACGGGGGGCTCCGCTACCTGAAACAATTCGATTTCTGGCTGGTGAAAGAGGTGGGTTCCGAGCGCGCCATCGTCCACAAGCTGGCACCGCAACTGGTGTTACCCGAAAAGATGCTGCTTCCCCTGATCGAAGGCGGCTCCTATGGCAAGTGGCTTACCTCCATCGGACTGAAGGTGTATGACATCCTGGCCCAGGTGGACGGAGAAGACAAGCGGCAGATGCTGGAGAAGAAGGAGGCCCTGAAAAAGGAACCGCTGTTGCCTAAAAAGAAACTCAAAGGAGCGGGCTACTATGCGGAGTACCGTACGGACGACGCCCGGCTGACCATTGAGAACATCAAGACCAGCCTGCAATTCGGAGCCATCGCCCTTAATTATGCCCGCGTGGAGGACTTTACCTATTCAAGCGAGGGACGGGTGAGCGGGGTTAAGGTGCGGGACCTGGTCGGGAATACCGAACTGGAGATTGCTGCGGATCACGTGATCAACGCTGCCGGACCCTGGGTGGATGAATTGAGGTCCCAGAACAAGAGCAAACGCGGCAAACGCTTGCACCTGACCAAGGGCGTGCATCTGGTATTTCCGCATGAGAAACTTCCCGTTCGCCAGTCGGTGTACTTTGACGTGCCGGACGGGCGGATGATCTTTGCCATCCCCAGGGGCCGGATCACCTATGTCGGAACTACAGACACCAATTATGACGGCGATAAGGACCATGTGCGCACCGACCTGGCCGATGCCATTTACCTGATCTCGGCGGTCAATAACATGTTCCCTTCCATCGAGCTGGAGTTGTCCGATATCGAATCGTCCTGGGCCGGCCTGCGTCCCCTGATCCACGAAGAAGGGAAATCCGCCTCGGAGCTGTCCCGCAAGGACGAGATCTTTACCTCGGATTCCGGGCTGATCAGCATTGCAGGCGGCAAACTTACCGGTTACCGGAAGATGGCAGAGCGCACGGTAAACCGGATTGCCCGCCGGTTGGAGGACGAAGGCAAAAAACTCAAGCCCTGCCAGACGGACCGCATCCCGTTGTGCGGAAACGAATTTGCCAAATTCAAGGAGGTGCGGAAGTTAGGGAAGGCCGTGGCCGCCAGGCTGGAACCTTACGATTTGGGCGCCGAGACCGCCTGGAGGCTGGTCACTACCTATGGGGCCCAAACGGAGCGCATTTTGGCCTCCTTCGAGGCGGGAAATGCAGCGGATCCGATGTGGCGCCTGGTTCGCGCAGAACTCGAATTCTGCCTGGCTTTTGAAAGCGTTCAGAACCCTATGGATTTCTTTATACGCCGTACCGGCAGCCTGTATTTCAATATCGAAACCGTTCGGCGCTACCTGGAACCGGCAGCCGAGTTTTGCGGGCAGTACCTCGGAACCTCCGCGGAAGCGGTTGCGGCATGGAAGGAAGAAATGCACCGGGAAATACGGGAGCACAGCAACTTCAGCCTGGAACCGGCATAGGCTCAGCTCAGCTTATCCGCCAGTTCGGCAAAGACGCGCTTTGCATTTTTCTGCTGGTAGAGCACCTTAAAGACCGCATCTATGATGGGGGTCTTCACCTTTTTCTCAAATCCCTCTTTGATCTTGTGGGCGCTTTTTACGGCATAATAGCCCTCGGCAACCATATTCATCTCCATCATGGCGCTTTTTACCGTATACCCCTTCCCGATCATGTTGCCGAACATCCGGTTGCGGCTAAAAGTGGAGTACCCGGTTACCAGTAAGTCGCCCAGATAAGCGGAGTGGTTGATATTGCGGTCGATGTTATAGAGGCGCTTCGTATAGCGCTTCATTTCGCGGATGGCATTGCTCATTAGCACGGACTGGAAGTTGTCGCCGTAGCCCAGGCCGTGCGCGATCCCCGCGGCAATGGCGTAGATGTTCTTCAGCATGGCCGCGTATTCCGTGCCGATGATATCCTTGCTCACCTTGGTCTTTATATAAGAGCTGCTCAGGGCATCCGCAACCAGCTTCGCCTTCTTCCGGTCTGCGCAGGCGATCGTGAGGTATGACAACTTTTCCAGGGCTACCTCCTCGGCATGGCAAGGGCCGGTAATCACCCCGATATCGGAATAAGGGATATCGTATTTCTCATGGAAATGATGGCCGACGATCCGCCCGCTTTCCGGTACGATCCCTTTGATGGCGGAAAAGATGATCTTCCCCTTCAGCGGTTCGCTGAGTTTGGCGAGTTCCGATTCCAGAAAAGCGGAAGGAATGGCAAAGATCAGCAGGTCTGCGGTTCGCACGGCTTCATCCAGTTGGTCGGTGAGGCGCAACTGACCGGTGTCAAATTCCACGGAACTGAGATAATTCGGATTGTGGCCGTGCTCCCTGATATGTTCCACAGCTTCTGTACTGCGCATGTACCAGATTACCTGCGGTAGATTCTCGCACAACATCTTGACGATGGCTGTGGCCCAGCTTCCCCCTCCCAGTACGGCAACTTTTAATTCTGAATTCACCCGTTAGCTTTGATGGTCCAAAAATACTTAAAATACGGCCGGGACACCTCCTATAAGGGCCAATAGCCCATGGGAAATCCCGGCAGAGGTAATTTTAACACAGGTTTATGCCGACCCTGGGCAATGATCGGGCGCCGACCCGCGTTATTCGTATCAATGACGGGTCGCTCCGGGTGAAGTTTCCGGTACAAGGCCCCGATTTACTTCGTATTTTTTGGTTGGTTAATTAGTTGGAAAACCGCTGGGCAGTCTGGGACTCCCGGCGGTTTTTTTATGGTAGCGCTTCCGGAATCCCGAAGGGCTCTCACCACTTATCTTGCGAAAGGTCCGGTTAAAGTACGAGAGGCTTTCAAACCCGCAGGAATAACAGGCTTCGGTCACCGAATACCCGGTAAGCAGCATGCGTTTGGCGTGGCTGATCCGATACTGGTTGAGAAAGGTGACGAACGTACTCCCGGTTTCCCTCTTGAAATAGCGGCAAAAGGCTTCCTTTCCCAGGTGGCATGCGCCGGCTACTTCCTCCAGGGTTATTTTGGAGGCATAGCGGGCTTCGAGCATGGCGTGAATGGTCCTTAGGCGTTCCTGATCCTTTTGTTTAAAACGGTTTACGTACGGACTGCCGTGCAGCAACTCGAATTCGCTGCTTTGCGCAAGCTCGTTGAGGGTATGTAAAACGCTGCTGAAGAAATCGAACCCATCCAGGGTATGCCACTGTTTCATGGCAGCGCCGATCCGCTCGCGCGTTTTCCCCTTAAATGCGATGCCGTACTGGGCAAGCTGCAGCAGTTTTTTCAGGGAGCGGAGTTCAGGGTAGCGATCCAGCACCACGTTCTTAAACCCCGGCTTAATGTGCAATACCTCATGAGTATAAGGCGGACTCAGCCCGTAGTCAAAGTTGAGGTGCGGGATATTGGAGCCGATCAATACCAGATCACTGCCCCGGTACCGGGAAATATGGTCGCCCACATGACGGGTGGCGCCGGAGCCCTCAATATAGACCAGTTCGTATTCCGGGTGGAAGTGCCAGTAAAACAGGTCGCCGAGCCTGGGGCTGTGCAGTAACCTGAACGGGGAATCCGAATCCGGGGCAATACTTTCAAGCTGAACCTTCATAGTGGCGGCATACGCATATTAACGTAATTATGAGTCAAATTAAGAAGAATAATCAATATAGTTCAACTATCTGTCAATATTGCGGTGGCAATCACGGGTGAATGCATCTAGTTTAGCGGTTAGATAATCGATAGGATCAAACAGCAACAACGCCATGAAAGCAGATGCCAAAGTAGAAATGGGAAATACGGCACACACGGAGATCCCCGGGAATCCGTCCACGGCCACCAGCAGTAAAAAGAAATTGAACGACCGTTCCAACGGGGTTCCCTTACGCGTATTGACGGAGGAGGACTGGAACTTCTGGGTGGAGAACGGATACATCGTAATCAAGAATGCCGTGCCGCGGGAACAGGCCCTGGCCACTGCCGATTTCCTCTGGGAGTTCGACGAGAAGGACCCCAACGATCCCGAAACCTGGTATGCCCCGCCCCGGGCAGAGATGCAGATGAAGGAACTCACCGGTACCGGAATGGTGGAGGTATACAATAACCAGTTCCTATGGAACAACCGGCAGGCCCAACGGGTCTACGATGCTTTTGTGGATATCTGGGGAACCGAGCAGCTCTGGGTGACCATAGACCGGGCCAACCTTAACTTCCCGCAACGCCCGGGGCATGAGCGCAAGGGTTTTATCCATTGGGATTACGACCCCGAAACCCGCCCGCAGAACGTGCAGGGAGTGCTGGCCCTGGCAGACCAGACCGATGAGAATATGGGAGGATTTCAATGCATCCCCTGGCTTTACCGAAACTATGATACCTGGAAGCAAAGCCAGCCTGATGACCGGGATCATTTCCAGCCGGACATTTCCGGTCTGGAAGACCATATAGTAAAAGTGAAAATGGAGGCGGGAGACCTGCTGATCTTTAACAGTACCCAGCCCCACGGGATCCGGCCCAACCGGTCCGGGGACAAGGTGCGCATTGCCCAGTACATTTCCATGATGCCCGCGGAGCCCGAAAACGAGGCGTTGCTGAAGTGGCGGATCCATTCCTGGAAGAACCGCGTCGCACCCGAAGGGTATGCTTTTCCTGGCGATCCGAGGAAATGGGAGCAAACGCGCTACCCCAAGGCGGAACTGTCTCCGCTCGGGAAAAAACTGCTCGGACTCGACCCCTGGTGAGTCCGGGTTTAAGTTTTAGCTAACACTGGGCGCAATTGCCCTTTGGGTCAGAGGGTACGAAGGTATTCCGCCACTGCCCGCGCCTCTTCTTCGGAGAGGTTCTGATTGAGCATAATGGCATTGTTGTACTCCTTGAGCAAGGCCATTGCAATCGGATCCTCCTTTAACATGCCGTCCGGGTTGAGGATCATGTTCATTACCCATTCCGGGCTGCGGCGCTCGTAAACCCCTGCCAGGGCAGGGCCGATCATCCGCTGGTTCGGCTGGTGGCAGGCGGTACAGATGGCGTTGAATTTGGCTTCACCCTCGGCGGCCAGCGCCGCGTCGATATCCGCTGGGAAATCCACAGAAGTTATGGGTCCAACACCTTTGTTGTCCAGGTCTACGGGGACCCCGTCGGACGCTTTTTCTGCCGGGGCTTCCTGCTTGGTCCGGCTCATTTCAAATCCCTCGTCTTTTTTTTCCTCTTTCTTTTCCCCGCACCCAACGATCAGAAGGCCTGCGGCTACTAGCGTCCAGATATTTTTCATGTTGTTCAGTCTTTAAGCGAGTGCCTAAGATACGGAACTCCGTTGAACTTTTTCAACCGCCTTAAAAAAACCGCTTGGATCGCATCTTCGCCCGTATTCCGAAAGCCGGGATTACCGGTATTCCTCCAGGAATTGAAGGGCCCGGAATTCGTTGTAGTAGTGCTTTCCCGGCAGATAGAAACCCACATGGCCACCGGCCGCCGGCCGCTCCAGGTGCAGCCACAGGTGATCCCGGCACTCGGCTTCCGGGTAGCAATCCGCTCCGAGGAAGCTGTCGTTTTGCGCGTTGAGCAGCAGGGTAGGTACTGCAATTCGTGGCAGGAGTGGCTTACTGCTGCAACGGGCGTAATAGTCCAGGGCATCCCGGAACCCGTGTGCGCGGCTGGTGTACAGGTCGTCAAAATCCTTCAATGTCCGGATCTCCCTGATGGTCTCATCCGAAAGGCGCTTGGGGAAGCGTTCCTGTTTAAGGCGGAGTTTATCCTTTAAATTGCGGAGGAACCGCAGGGCATACAAGCGGTTCTTTGGCTTGTTCAGCTGCAGCAGCGAATCGTGCAGGTCGCAGGGCACGGACACGGCCACGGCTGCGGTCACCCGGGCAGCGTCGCCCTGTTCGCCCAGGTACTTCAATATGAGGTTCCCGCCCAGGCTAAATCCCTTCAGGTAAATCCGGTCGTACCGCCCCGAATCTTCCAGGTGGCCCAGCACCGCGGCCAGGTCTTCCGTGGCACCCGAGTGATATGATCGGAACAGGCGGTTGGGTTCCCCGCTGCAACCGCGGAGGTTCACGGCACAAACGTCAAAACCGTTCCTGCTGAAAAGCAGCGCGCTTCCGGCCATATAGGGCCTGGAGGCATTGCCTTCCAGGCCGTGGAGCAACACCACTGCCTGGCGGCTATCCCCTGCGGCGCGGGTCCAATCCAGGTCCAGGAAATCCCCGTCCGGCAATTCAAGGCGTTCCCGCACAGGGTCCGGCAGGGCCACCTTCCTGAGTAGAGCCGAATAGATGGTGGACAGGTGCCCGTTGCGAAAGAAAAGCGGGGGACGGTAGTCGGAAACTATCAGGGACATATGCTCCGATCAAGCGGGAAAGCGATCCAACAGGCGGGATTGTTCTGTAATGGCCTCCCGGAACTCCCGGCCCAGACGGGCCACTAGTTCGGATACCGGAAGCACGTCGTGTACATTGGTTGCGCCCTGGCCTGCGGACCAGATGGTCTTCCAGGCCTTGGCTTCGGTATCCAACTCCTTGCCGAAGTCGATCTTGGTACCGCGTTTCAGGTCTTCTTCCGTCAGGCCGGCAGCCTGGAGGCTCGCCGCCAGGAAATTGGCCGGGACCCCTGAAATGGCAGCCGTATAAACAATATCGCTGGCGCCTGCCCGGATGATCATTTCCCGGTACTCCGGCGGCGCCTGGCTTTCTTCGGTGTTGATGAAGCGCGTTCCCATATAGGCCAGGTCGGCCCCCATCTGCAGTGCGGCTGCAACATCCCGGCCGTTGCTGATGCAACCCGAGAGCAATAAGGTCTTTTTATAGAACTGCCGGACTTCGGCGATCAGGGGCATGGGATTCAGGGTACCGGCATGTCCGCCGGCTCCGGCTGCCACCAGGATGAGACCGTCCACGCCGGCTTCCGCCGCCTTCTCGGCATGGCGTTTTTTGATGATGTCATGATAGACCAGGCCGCCATAGCTGTGCACGGCGTCCACTACCTCAGAAACTGCGCCTAAGGAAGTAATGACCAGCGGTACCCGGTACTTCACACAGAGTTCCAGGTCTGCGCGCAGGCGCGGATTGGTGGGGTGCACGATCAGGTTTACGCCAAAGGGGGCCGCCTTCTTCCCCGTCTTGTCCTCCCAGGCTTCCAGGGAGGTCTTAATTTG
>JBNKHB010000030.1:0-16159 GCA_050290125.1 Robiginitalea sp. | reverse complement strand
TCCGACCTGAAGGTCGCCTTGCTCACCGACCTGCTGGGTCGGGGGGTGAACCTGACAGACGGGCTTTTGGGCGACCTCTATTCCAACGCGTCCTCTGAGCGCATCATCCGAAAGGCGCGCGACCTGACCATGGAACAGCTCGAAAACCCTGACTTTTACGACAAGCTGGAACGGGCCCGTATGCAGACCAACAGCCGGGTGACCCTGATGAGCAATGTGCTGGCGCAGGCGGAAAGCCTCTTGTCCATCAGTGCCCTGATCGCAGGCCTGGTCTTTTTTGAGCCCTGGCTGATCCTGTTGCTCTTCTTCAGTATCCTGCCCTCGTTCATCAACGAATTGAAGTTTTCCTCGGACCGTTATACGCTGGCCCGCAGCTGGACCAGCGAGCGGCGGGAACTGGATTACCTGCGCTACATCGGGGCCAATAACCGGACGGCACAGGAGGTCAAGTTGTTCGGGCTCACCGACTTCATCGCTGAGCGGTTTGCTTCCCTGGCCAGCCAGTATTACCGCCTGACCCGGAAGCTGGCCCTGAGGCAGAACCTGTTCGGGGCGTTCTTCAACCTGCTGGGGGTGCTGGCGTATTACGGGGCCTATGTGCTGATCATCCTGCGGACCCTGGCGGGGGTCCTCACCCTGGGGGAACTCACCTTCCTTTCTGGTTCCTTCAACCGGCTGCAAACCGGCCTGCAGGCTTTTTTCTCCCGCTTTACCAGGATCTCGGAAAGCGCCCTGTACCTCAAGGATTACTTTGATTTTATCGACCTGGAAGCGGAACCAGCTCCCGCACAACCCGCCGAGTTGCCCGATACCATCCGGGAGGGCTTTGAATTCAGGGATGTGGAGTTCTCCTACCCGGACAGCGATACCCCTGCGCTGAAAGGGGTGAGTTTCAAGATCAGGGCTGGCGAGAAGATCGCCTTCGTCGGCCAGAACGGAGCGGGCAAAACCACTCTGATCAAGCTGATCCTGAGATTTTACGAACCCACGGGCGGGCAGATCCTGCTGGACGGGATTGATATTGCGCGCTTTGACAAACAGGCATACAGGGATCGCTTCGGAGTGATCTTTCAGGATTATTTCAGGTATGAATTCACCATTCGTGAAAACATTGCGGTTGGGAATATCGAACGCGTATCGGACGATGTCCTGATCCGGGAGGCGGCGCGCAAGAGCCTGGCCGATGAGGTGGTCCGCGAAATGGCCGACGGCCTGGAACAGCAGCTCGGGCGCCGGTTTAACCGGGGCCAGGAACTGAGTGGCGGGCAATGGCAAAAAGTAGCCTTGGCAAGGGCCTACATGAAGGACGCTGATGTAATGGTCCTGGACGAGCCTACCTCATCCCTGGATGCCCGTGCCGAATATGAGGTTTTTCGACGATTTCTCGGACTTACCAAGGGCCGTACGAGCATTATCATCTCCCATCGCTTCAGTACGGTCCGCATGGCCGACAGGATTGTGGTTTTGGACGACGGGCAGATCGTGGAACTCGGCACCCATGAAGAATTGCTGGCGCGCGAAGGGCTTTACGCAGAGTTGTTTCAGCTGCAGGCGGCGGGGTATCAGTGATCCATTTTCAAAACTAACCGGGGGCAGGTTTCAATAGCCATCAGGCCCGTTGTGGAGCGCTAATCGATGATGATATCCGGATTGCCCTCGTATAAGCGAACGTGGCAGCAGTCGGGTCCGGCAACAAAATCCCCGCTGACGATGACCGCTCCTTCCCGATATCCTTCAAATCGCAAACGGCGCCGGGTCCCCGGCTCGTCTTCGGCATCCAGGTCGGATAACAAAGGGTACAGGTTAAATGCGCTGAAGGTCCGCAGCTCATCCAGGGAGTATTCCGGAGTAATCTCCTGATTGAGATCCAGGTCGGTAACGGTGAAATCATCCAGGGGGATAGCTGCCCCCGAGGCGTCCGTAACCGTAATGTAGAGGGTTTGGATATCATCGGTACAGAGGACAGTGGAACAGTCCGGGACCGGCTCCTTTTCCGATTTAGAGCACGACAGGAGGAGCAGGAGGAAAAACAGCATTCGATTCATGGTGCCGGTGACTTTTATCTCAGATGCGCATTGCCTCGAAACGTTGTTTGACTAGGCTTTTTTTCCCTTGAAACGCTTCAGTGCTTCCTGGGTTTCCGCCGACAGGGCCAGCCGCCCGGTTTCCGCTGCGCGTTCCGACAACAGGGAATCCCAATGAGAAGTTCCTTCCCATAATGCGCGCTTTAAGGCGCACAATGCCTCCCTGGGATGCCGGGCAAGCTGGGCGGCAAAGTTTTCTGATTCCTGGTCCAGCTCAGCCCGCTTCTCAAACACGCGGGCGAACAACCCTTTATCCTTTGCCCAATAGGCGCTTTTCCACTCTCCCGGGCTGAGCGCAAGTTCCGCCAGGCCGGAGGTCCCCGTTTTACGCAGTACGGCAGGGGCGATCACCAACGGGGCGATGCCGATACCGATTTCCGAGAGCCGGATGGAGGCGCTTTCCAGGGCAAGCGCATAGTCGCATGCGGCGATCAGGCCAACGCCGCCGCCAACGGCTTTTCCGTGAACCCTGACCACAACGGGTACCGGGCACTTTCGCAAGGTATTGATGAGTCCGGCGAAGCCGCCGAAAAAGGCCGTGCTGTTTTCCGGCGTGGAAACTTCCATCAACTCGTCAAACGAGGCGCCTGCACAGAACGCGCGTTCCCCTTCGGATTGAAGGAGAATGGCGTGAACCGATTCGTCCTCCCCGAACTTCCTGATTTCGGTTTGCAGCCGTTCCAACAGTTCCGAATTCAGTGAATTGCTGGCGGGATGCCCGAATTCAATGGAGGCAAGCGCCCCGGATCGGGATGCGTACAGACTGCCGGAAGATCGGGTGGTTCCCATGGTTTTTACCCAAATTTAGGCGTTTTGCAAAAGGGGGCGAAATTTTTGTCGGAACTTCCAGACCAGGGCCCCGCCGCGGATCATCATCCAGACGGTAAAGGCCGCCCAAATCCCATACAGCCCCCAATCCATAAGGCTGCTCAGGTACAGTACGGGAATAAATCCGAGAAATGTAGCCGCCAGTAAGACATTCCTGAGGAACTGCATTTTACCCATCCCCTTGAACAGGCCGTCAAATACAAAGGCAATGGCATTGATCGGCATGGCCAGGATCACTACAAAGAACACGCTGTAGAAAGAGGAAAGCACCAGTGGGTCCTCGGAAAAAATGCGGCCCAGCGGACGGTAAAAAACAACCCCCAGCAACATGAGCCCAAGGCTTACCGCGAGGCCGTAACCGGAGATTTTTTTGGCGAGTTCCCAAAGGCTTCGATGGTCTCCCGCCCCCAGGAAGCGCCCGCCGAGGATCTTACCGGCAGAACCGTATCCATCGATAAAGAAAGCGGCGAACAACCATAGGTTGACAGCAATGGTATGGGCGCCGATGTACCGGTCGCCCAGGGCCGTTGCCTGGCGCACCGCCAGCAGCAGGGCCAGGTTCAGCGACAGCGTCCGCAGGAACAGGTTCAGTACCATCCCCACCAGTTTGCTGAGCTCCGGATGTAACGGCAGGCGGAATTGCAGGCGGAATTCCGTGCGGCGGACCAACAGGATTATTGCCATGGAGGCCATGATCCCCTGGGAGATCAGGCTGGCCCAGGCAGCTCCTTCCAGGCCCATGGCCGGGATCCATTCCCCCAGGCCGTAAACCAGTATAACGTCCAGCACGATGTTCATGCCTGCGCCCACAATAGCGATCAGCATGGGCCAGGTGGTGTTTTGAAGGCCCTGGAAGATCCCCATTACCGAAAAGACCAGCAGGGTCAGCGGAAAGCCCCAAACCCGGATGCCGTAATAGCTGATGCAGTATTCCAGGATCGTCCCGCCGGCGTTCATCAACCGGAATATTTCCTCGCTTAAGGGGAGCGTCAGTGCCAGGATCAAGATGCTTACCCCAAGGTTCAGGAAGATGGCCTGGCCCGGCAAGCTGGTGATTTCGTCCAGGCGGTCCGCTCCCAGGTATTGGGAAACGATGGCCGAGATGGCCGAACGGGTCTGTCCCAGGATCCAGATCAGCATGGACAGGAAGGACCCGACGATCCCGGCTGCCGCCAGCGATTCAAGGCCGTTAACGGGGATATTGCCCACAATGGCCGTGTCGGTGATGCTGAGGACGGGCTCCGCGATCCCGGCAAAGATGGCGGGAACCGCCAAACGGTTGATATTTTTACGACTCAGGGCGGGATGCACGTTCACGAAGATAAGGGGAGCTCATAACAATAGAAAGGATAAGGGCTCTGGGAAGGGAAGTATACCGCTTGTAAGCGCTTGTAGCCACGGCGTTCATAGAAGTCCTGGTTCCCGGCATTCCGGCTGAAGGTATCCAGGCGAACGGAGGGGGCGCCGGCCTCCCTGGACAGGCTTTCCGCAAAATCCATCAGTCTTCCTGCAATGCCCTTGCGCTGATGGTCCGGGTGTACGGCCAGACGATGTACATAACGGTTTCCTTCGGACTCGGTAAGCCAGCTGACCGGCCCGTATTCCGGGTCCATATGGGTGGATATCGCCACGATGGCCACAAGGTCCCCATCGATTTCATAGGCCCACAATTCGCCTCTGCCAATGTCGTTCCTCAGCGCGGCTTCCGAGGGATAGCCTTCGTCCCATTGAAAGATCCCCCGGGCCCTCATGGCCGTGGTGCAGGCCCTGGTAATCTCAAGAATCCGGGGGATTTCCACTACTTTTGCAGGGCGAATCATTTCCCTTTAACATTTTGTGTAAATTTAGAGGAATTAACCGTATCCAAGAGCCATGAGAAACATACTGGTCCCCGTCGGAAATCCCGAAAACGCGCAGGATACCCTGCAATACGCGGCCGATTTTGCAGCTTCGTTCGGAGCACAGGTCTATGCCATGGAAGTGCTGAATGTCACTACCCGTGCCGGCGACCTTGCCAATCTAAAGGAGAAGGTGGTGGAGAGCAGCCAGGTGCGGTTGCGCGAGCTGATTTCCGGCCTGGAACGGAACAAGGAAGACATCAAGATTGCCACCTATGCAGGGGAGTTTATCGACGCGATAAAGGACCTGGGGCGGGAACTGGAGATTGACCTGATCATCATTGCCCCGCGCAGTGTGGAAATGGACGAATCCCTGTATTTGGGGAATACCACCGGGCGTTTGATCAAGCGGACCAATATCCCGACTCTGATCGTGCCCAAAGGCATCGTATTCAAGCCTTATAAAAAGATCCTTACCGCCTTCCGCTCCGGGGTGCTGAAGCGCAAGCGCATCCTGAACCCGCTGATCGCCATCCGGGATAAATTCCGCGCGGAGGTGAGCCTTCTATTGGTGAAGACGCCCAATTACACGGACGAAGACCTGATGATCAACACCGCCTTGATGGATATTGCCCGCCAGGTGACGATGACCGAACAGGCAACCACCTACCTGGGGGTACTGGAACACATCCAGGGCAGCGAGGCGGACCTGCTCTGCGTCTTCCGGCGCAAACGAGGCTTTTTCTCAAATCTCTGGGAAAAGAACACCATTTTAAAGGCCGAGTTCTCGGCACGCATCCCGGTGCTGGTGCTGAGCGTGAAGAAGTATTAAAAGGGAGACTGGCCGGCTTTATGACCGGAGTAGCTGCGCTGCTCCGGAGTTCCTCCAGTCCTGCAATTACAATTCGCTTCGCCTTTCGGCTCAGGTGTCTTAAAACAAAAAATCTGCTCAAGTAAACTTGGCAGATTTTTGTCTTTTAATCCACAGCCGAATTGTAACTGCGAACTGCGAGTGATCGTGGAGAATACCGGAGTCGAACCGGTGACCTCTTGCATGCCATGCAAGCGCTCTAGCCAGCTGAGCTAATCCCCCGTGAACTAGACGGCAAAAATACGGATTTTAGCGTAATTCCAAAAATGTTCTGCTTTTTTCTGAATGGTTTCCGGAGACCGGATTTTGCGCACTATCTTGTAGCTTCCTTCGACATTTAAACCAAAGACATGGAAGATCTGAAAGACAAGGTTGCCTATATCACAGGCGGCTCCAAAGGCATTGGTTACGGAATTGCAAAGGTATTGCTACAACACGGGATGCGCATCGCCATCAGCGGCAGGCACGAGGAATCCATCCGGGAGGCAGCTGAATCCCTGGACCGGGAACGCGTGATCCCGTTGGTATCAGACGTAACCCGGCTCAAGGACGAGGAAGAGGCCGTAAAGGCCATCATGTACCGTTGGGGCCGGCTGGATGCCGTGATCGCGAATGCGGGCGTAGGGCACTTTGCGCCGGTGGACCAGCTGAGCGAGGAAGCCTGGAGCAGTATGATCGACACCAACCTTACCGGTGTCTTCCATACGCTGAAGGCCGCCCTGCCCGCTTTGAAGGAGTCCAAGGGCTATTACATTACCGTGGCCAGCCTGGCCGGGACCAATTTCTTTGCCTCAGGCGCCGGATACAATGCTACCAAGTTCGGCGTGGTTGGGTTTACCCAGGCCGCCATGCTGGACCTGCGGCCTTTCGACATAAAAGTGTCCACGATTATGCCGGGCTCCGTAGCTACGCACTTCAACGACAATCAGCCTTCCGAGAAGGACGCCTGGAAAATTCAGCCGGAAGATATCGGGGAATTGGTGCTGGACCTGCTTAAAATGCATCCCAGGACGTTGCCCAGTAAGATTGAAGTAAGGCCCAGCCGGCCGGATAAGAAATAGGCCTTTTATACCGGAACGGGCGCAAAAGGAAGGGCGGGATTCATGATGTCTTCACATAACAGCCGGAGCTGGCGGGTAAAGGCTTCCACCTGTTCCGGACCCACGGTTTCGGACCGCCGGCCCTCCGCTTGATGACCGAACCATTGCCTGCCCAGGCTCAGGTTCTTGAAGGAGAGGATGCCTGCCTGCCATTGCGGGGAAGCATGGACGCCGGAGTAAAGCCATCCGTAACAAAGTACCTGCAGGGCCTTTGAACGTTCCGCATCGGTCCGCAGCATGTCCCATTCGGAGATCCTGAGCTGATTGGGCTTGGTAAGCCCGGTTTTGTAATCGATAATCCGGATGACACCGTCCACCTCTTCTATCCGGTCCACCGTACCCTTAATGAATGCTTGCGAAATGCCCCCCGAAAGGGTAAGCGGTTCCCGGAGTTTTTGTTCCACACCCAGGATGCGCACCTCATGCCCGCGGGCGAGCTGCTCTTCCTGGTCCAGGAAGGTGTTCAGGTATTGCTTCATGACTTCCAGGGCGATCAGGTTCCGCCCGGAGGGCCTCCGATCTTGGAGGTAATGCGTTCGGAAGGCCGCATCTATGGTATCGGATACCCGTCCGCGCAAATCCCGGACCCCTGTGGTAGTCAGCACCTCCCCAACAAACGGTTTGTAAAGCTCCTCCAGGGCAGCGTGAAGGATGGTGCCGAAGGTATTGGCCGCTACGGAGGTTTCGAGCGAATCGGATTCTCGGATCCCCAAAACGGTGCGCTTATAGAACTCAAGGGGATCCTGGATGTAGCGGGCCAGGGAGGTGGGGGAGAATCCCGAGGTCGCCAGCTCCGCCAGGCGCTGCTGCAGGGCCGTGTCCTTGCCGATTTCCAGCGGATGGATGGCCGGCGATTCCACGGCGGGAGCGGCAATGTGTTCCCGTATGTACGGGGCCAGCGCAGGGTCCGTGCGTATTTGGTGAATAAAACGGCTGGGCTCACCGCCTTCCAGCACGTCCGGCTCGGTATTGTAACAGAGGTAGATTCGTTCGGCCCGTTGCAGCAGGCGGTAAAAGTGGTAGGCGTAAACCGCGTCCTTGTCCTTGTAGGTAGGTAAGCCGAACTCCCTTTTTACATCGAAGGGGATGAAGGAAGTATTGGATTTTCCCGCGGGGAGGACTCCCTCGTTGACCGAGGTGATGATCACCGTCTCGTAATCCAGGTTCCGGCTTTCCAGCATCCCCATTACCTGCAGGCCTTCCAGCGGTTCCCCCTGGAAGTCCACTTTTTCGTCTGCAAGCGTTTGCTTGTACAGGGCGTGAAGGGACCTCACATCCGTAAGGAAGGGATAGGCGCCACATAATTGCTGCAATTGGTTGAGCAACTTGTGCAGGTGAAACAGGTATTCCAGGTTTAGCCGGTCTTCTGCTTTCTTATACACGCGCTGCAAGTGGCCCAGCAGTTCCAATAATTTTTCGACAAGCGCAGCGGCCGGCAGTGCGCCCTCGGGGAACAGTACTTCCCGGACCGTAGCCGGTACGCCGGAATGTTCGAGCAATTCTGCCCGGGCATAGGCTGCATTCGTATCCAGTATCGCTTTTCGGACTTTTTCCGTCTGCAGCTTTTCGGATCGGAACCAATCCTGAAGGAACGGGTGGGAGATCAGATCCAGCAAGGTGGTAACGCGCCAGCCCCATTTGCCGCGCTCCCCGTGTAATTGGAAAACGGTCTCGAGGAGTTGAGCCGGGGAACTATATGCAAGGGGATAGCTCATGGTGATATTCACAGCATCCACGCAATCGGGCAAGCTGTGCAGGACCGGATTCAACAGCATCTCATCCCCCAGGATCAAAGCAGTGCCATTCAGTTGCCCGGACCCGCCTGCCTGGAGCCTCCTGAGCAGGTCACCGCAGTATTTTGCCTGGGATACGGCCTTCGGCACCCCGATCAAATGGATTTCTTTAGCCTGACCGAAGTGCCTGTTTTGACCCTTGAGTCCGTTTTGCAAGGCTGGCCACGTCCGGTGGTAAGCGCGCATAAAGTAACCGGCTTCGTGTACGGGATTGTCCAGGTAATGGGGGTCGGCATCCCAGTAGATCCGGGCGCTCCTTTCCTGGAGGATCCGCTGGATGATCTTGCTTTCTGCCGTATTCAGGGCATTAAACCCGATAAAGACAAAGCTCTGGCCTTTACGGGCCTCTAAAAAGGCTTCCAGGCGGCTAACAGCCTGCCGGTAGACCAATCCCTGATACCCCAGGCCTTCGTCCAGGAGTCGCCCCCGGAAACGTTTATAGATGGGCAACAAGGTAGCCCAGAATGCCAGGCGCCGGTCCATCATGGGCGTGGTATGCCGGTCCGGGGTCCACTGCCTGATCTCGTTCAAGGCCGATAAGGTTTGGAAGAGCTCGTCCGCCGGGGTCAGGTACCGATCGATCTCGTTGAAGTCCTGCAACAAGAGCGGGCCCCATTTCATGAAGTCGCCAAAAGATTCCTGGTCCAGTCCGTCCTGGTCCAGATAGGCCTCGTAAAGCCTGAAAAGCAAGTGCAGCGTCCCGGCAGTGCGAATCCCGGAGATTTCCTGTACGAAATCCTCGATGCTCCAAATCTCCGGCAGAAGCATGGCGCCTGAAGCGCGGCGGGCGATATGGTCGCGCAGGAAGAAACCCGCCCGTTTGCTGGGCAGGACAAAAACGAAAGAACCCGGCGATTCGGTCCAGTCGTCCAGGTCTTTCAATACATATTCCAGGAAAGGCTGCATCGCCTAAAAATAGAAAAGCCCCGGCAACTTGCCAGGGCTTTCCCAAGATTATCGGTTATTGGTCTTATTTGATCAGGTTGATCTCAACACGACGGTTTTGAGTACGACCTGCTCTTGTATTGTTAGATGCGATGGGGCGATCCTCTCCGTATCCGATGGCTTCCAGACGAGATCCGGGGATGCCTTCGTTGATCAGGAAGTCGCGAACCGCGTTAGCGCGCTCTTCGGACAGTCTCTGGTTGGTGGCATTGCTACCTACGCTGTCAGTGTGACCTTCCACGGTGAAGCGAGCATTAGGATACTCGTTCAGGATGCGGATGATGTCAACGAATACGCTGGTAGACTCAGGCTTCAGGCTGGAACGTCCGGTGTCGAACAGGATGGTACGAGCGTACTCATTCAGTTGGGCCTGAACCTCCTCGGTTACTTCGGGGCAGCCTTGGTTGGCTACGGTTCCGGCTACATCCGGGCACTGGTCGTCTTTGTCAAGAACGCCGTCGCCGTCGCTATCCGGCCAGGGGCATCCGTTGTTTTCAGCAGGACCTGCTTCAGTCGGGCACTGATCGTCTTTGTCAGCTACGCCGTCGCCGTCACCGTCAGGGCAACCTTGCAGTTCGGCCAGACCGGCATCGTTCGGGCAGGCATCGTCCTTATCGGCAACACCGTCACCGTCAGAATCAGGACATCCGTTCATTTCCATAGAACCGGCTTCGTTCGGACAAGCGTCCTTACCGTCTTCTATGCCGTCGCCGTCAGAATCAGGACAACCGTTGAAGGCTTCCAGACCGGCAACTTCCGGACAGGCGTCGTCTTTGTCGTAGATTCCGTCACCGTCAGTATCGGTTCCGCCGAAGCGAACTGCGATACCGGCCAGGTGCTGGAAGTGCTTAACGCCGTAATCCTCGAATGCGTGCTTGTACTGAGTTTGTACTGTAACTCCGATGAAATCGGTGAACCAGTAGTTCAGGCCGATACCGGCGTTAACCGTTCCGGCTCCGATTTCCTCAACCCAGGTATAACCACCGCCGACCTCTACGAAAGGATCCAGCTTGGTGCCCTGGAAGATGTTATACTTAATAGTACCGTCAACAGCGTAGTGTGACAGGTCGTCCGCCTCAACATCGCCCAATTGGGAAATGCGGTTCAGAGATCCACGTACACCTACAGAGAAGCCGTCGCCAATGAATTTCGATACATGAACATACGAAATTGACGGAATAATGTTCCAGTGATCGTTTGCATTGAAGTACTCACTGAAAAGCGATCCGGTTGGATAAGCGGCATCTGAGTCGTTGGTGGGGTAAACGTCGATGGCGTTTACTCCGAAGCTTACTTGCCAGGGATTATTTTCATCCTGAGCTTGAATGTTGTTAAACCCTATAAGTAGCAGGCCAACAACCAATAATCTGCTAAGCTGTTTCATGTTCAAATTTTTAAGTTTAAGTGTTTATTAGACGCAAATGTAAGTTGTTAAATATTATTAACAAAATCAAAACCTTATTTTTTTCACCCCGTATTCCCTGCATTTATTGGGCTTAGATGACTCCTAACTCCTGGCCGACTTCCTTGAAAGCCATAAGGGCTTTATCCAGATGTTCCAGTTCGTGAGCCGCCGATAATTGCACCCTTATACGGGCCTTACCCTGCGGGACCACTGGATAAAAGAATCCTATTACGTAAATCCCTTTCTCAAGCAGGCGCGCGGCCATTTGCTGGGATAACTTGGCGTCGTACAGCATTACGGGTACGATTGCCGACTCGCCCTGTACGATATCAAATCCCAGGGATTGAATGCCCTGCTTAAAGTAAGCCGTGTTCCGGTCTAATTTTTGCTTTAATGAATTATCTTTTGACAGGATTTCAAAAACCTTCAGGGAAGCCCCTACAATAGGCGGCGCCAGACTGTTTGAGAAAAGATAGGGCCTGGAGCGCTGGCGCAGCATCTCGATAATTTCTTTTTTGCCGGTGGTATAACCGCCCATTGCACCCCCCAGGGCCTTGCCAAGGGTCCCGGTAATGATGTCCACCCTTCCGAGCACCCCTTTTTCCTCCAGGGTACCGATACCGGTCTCCCCGATAAAGCCGGTGGCGTGGCATTCGTCGATCATTACCAGGGCGTCGTATTGTTCGGCCAGGTCGCATATCCGGTCCAGCGGGGCCAACAAGCCGTCCATGGAAAAGACGCCGTCGGTGACGATCAGCTTAAAACGGGCTCCGTCTGCGTTTGCTTGTTTGAGCTTTTCCTCCAGGTCATCGGTGTCCCCGTTGTTATACCGGTACCTCTTGGCTTTGCACAACCGCACCCCGTCTATGATAGAAGCGTGGTTCAGCGCATCGGAGATGATCGCGTCATCTGCCCCCAGCAAAGGTTCAAAGACGCCCCCGTTTGCGTCGAAGGCGGCTGCATATAATATGGTATCCTCCGTGCCGTAGAATCCGGCGATGGTTTGTTCCAGTTCCTTGTGGATATCCTGCGTGCCGCAAATAAATCGAACGGACGACATCCCGAAACCATGCGAGTCCAGGGTTTCTTTTGCTGCGCGGATCACTTCCGGGTGGGACGAAAGCCCCAGGTAGTTGTTCGCACAAAAATTCAGGACCTCCTGCCCGGTAGAAATGCGGATGACCGGTCCCTGTGGCCCGGTGATCACGCGCTCTTCTTTGAACAGGCCGGCCTCGCGGATGGCTTCGAGTTCATCGGACAGATATTTCTTAATGGCTCCGTACATATTTAAAGGGTTGTAATTTGAATCCCGTTTTCGGCTATATAAACAAGGATGGCTTCTACCGGATGGTAACCGAGTGCGCGAACGGTTCGGGTATAGGCGCTGAGCTGTTCCCGGTGCCCCGCTTTAGCCGCACCGGTCTTATAGTCAATCACTACCGCTGCATCCTTTCGGATCACCAGGCGATCCGGGCGTAAAAGTAGGCCATTTTCCGAAATAAGGTCCCGTTCGTTGTATACGAGCAAGCCACTTTCAAAATAGGGCGCCAGCCCGGGGTGCCCTACGATATCGTTGAGCAGGCCCAGGAATAATCCACGGTCCTGCGCCGGCAGGAGGCCTTCCCCGATCAGCCGGGCAACGGCACTATTCGTGTCGGAGGCGGTCCGTACCAGGCTCAGGGCGTAATGCAGGATGTTACCATATTGTATGGCTGCTTCCTGCGCGGTGCCCCACCGCTCCCCGGAGCGGGTGACTACCCGCAAAAGCTGCCGGTCTTTGTCCGTATAGGTAAAGGGTATGGTCTCGCGGCCAAGGCTTTCGCCTGTCGCTGGTTTCGGGCTCAGGGAACCGTAGCGGTATTCGCGAACCGCGGGATCCCAACGTCCTTCGCGTTCCAGGAAGCGGATGTACAGGTCAGAATAGCTCTGCGGGGTTCCGGATCCCTTCCTGCCGGCGTTTTTGGAGATCACATACAGGGCTTCCGCACTCCGGGTGTGGGCTACATAGAGGACGTTGAATGCATCCAGTTCCAGTTTCTCACGTTCCGCCCGGTAGAGCGTTGCGGCGTCCTCTCCATAGGCTTCAACCTCCTGCTTGCTGCTGATCTGCACAAATGAAAAACCTTCAAACTCCTCGGGATCCACCGGCACCCACAATCTGGACGGGTGTTCGCCGTAGATTTTCGCATCGGCGAAAGGGAAGATTACGGCGGGGAATTCCAGCCCCTTTGCTTTGTGAATGGTCATCAGGCGCACCGCGTTATACTCCTCGGGTACCGTAATGCTCAACTGTTCCGATTTCGTTTCCCAATGTTCCAGGAACGCCGCGATGGAAGGATCCGTACGGAGCCCTACCTCCAGCGCCTCATCCAGCAGGAAGGTGAGGTAGGCATCCGACGCTCCCGCCAGGCCGAACTGGCGAATAGCGGTCTCCAGGATATCATATGCGGGCATCAGCGCGGCCGCTGCGGTATGGAAGCCCCATTGCCGCTCAAGGTAACCTTCCGTTGTCTTCAGGTGTTGCTCCACCTCGGAGTGCATCCGGGTACCGGCAGGTAGCAGGAAGGTCAGGATTTCATACCGGTGGTTGCGATCGAAAGGCTCCAGCAGATACCGCAACAAATTTATTAGGAACCGGATGTCCGGATGAGTGCTCAGCAACAGGGTTTCGGAGGAGATGACCTGGATCCCCGCATCCGCAAGAACCCCGGCCAGATAGATCCCTTCTTTGCGCCTCCGGGTGAGGATACAGATATCCCCGTAGTCGTAACCGGCGGCCAGTAATTCGCGGATGGCCTGCAACGTGGATGCGGCGTATTCTGCATCCGCATCCCCGGCGTCCGGATCGATAAAGCGCAGGCAAACAAGGCCTTCTTCCTCGGATTTTGATTCCTGGCGGTTCCCTTTGCTGAAAAGCTCGCCATAAGCATCGCGGCTCAGAAATCCACTGGCAAAAGAGAAGAATTCATTATTGAACCGGATCACCGTTTGGCGGCTGCGGTAGTTTACCGGGAGTTCGCTCACCTCTGCCGCTACGGAAAACGGGTTGCCCGGGCCCGCTACCAGGCCGATGAACTGTTCGGCATGTCCGCCCCTCCAGCGGTAGATCGCCTGTTTGGCATCGCCGACAAGCACGAGCGAGCCGGTGTTGCCCGCCTCGTCCTGCCCTTCGAGTGCATTGGCAATAAGGGGTACGAGGTTGGTCCATTGCAGCCGGGAAGTATCCTGAAACTCGTCGATGAAGTAATGCCTGTATTTCTCGCCAAGGCGTTCGTAGATATAGGGAGCCGGTTGCTCAGCCAACTCCTCCGCAATGATCGCGTTAAAATGCGCAATGGGGAGCAGGCTTTCGTCCCGCTGCAGGCTTTCGAGTTCCCGTTGCAACAGGCCGAGGACCGTAAAGGGAGCGATATTCTTTCTGGCATTGGTGAGAAATGCCCGTTCGTACATCAGGGCCCGCATCTTCTGGAAATGCCCGGCGAATACCGGCAACAAAGCATCCATCCGGTCCTTTTTGTCCTGCGGCGTGCGGGCAACCCACAGCGATTTGGTTCCGAAGTCCTGTTTCCAACCGGCTGTAAAATCCGGCTCCAGGTGCCCCTCCCTGATCTTAGTGAGGAATTTCGGGAAATAGCCGGCATGAAAATCCGAGGTCTCCAGACCGTTTTGGCGGATCAGGTCCTGCATGTTCGCTACCTCTTCCAGGATTTGTTTTGTGGACAGTTCGACCTTTGATTCCAATCGCTTGCGCAAAGCCAGGAAATCGTGCATTTGCTTCCCCTGAAAGGCGTGGAGGTAATGGTATTCGTTTTCATTGAACAGCAGGTCGCTCAAATCCATGAGGTCCCGACCGATATCCCAGCTGCGGTCCTCTGCGGTCTTTTCCAGGGCAAATTCGATCAATACCGCCGTTAGCTCCGGATCCTGGCCGGTTTTCATCAGCAGGTTCTCCACCGCGCGTTGTAGCAGGGAGGACGCATCCAGCACCACTTCAAAATTGGCGGGCAGGTCCAGGTCGCGGGCAAAAGTCCGCAGGATGCGGTGATTGAACTTATCGATGGTGGAAATATCAAAGAAGGCATAGTTGTGGAGCAATTCCGCCAGCGCCTTCCTCGCCCGGGAACCGATTTCCTCCGGCCCGGCCCCAAGGCGCAGACTTAATGCGCTTAAGAATGGCGCAGACCGTGTGGCTTCGGATGCCTCTGCCAGCAACTCCAGGTTGCGGAGTATCCGGTGCTTTAATTCGGCCACGGCCTTGTTGGTAAAGGTGATGGCCAGCATTTCCCGAAATGCCTGTCGGCTTCCGGGTTTTAAAAGCTGGGTCAGGTACTCCAGGGTAAGGGTAAACGTCTTGCCGGATCCGGCGGAAGCATCGAAAATTCTGAAGGAGCTCGGCTTCTCTTCCATAGGGCACAAAATACGGAATCCGCAGAGGTTCTTAACAAATAATTAGAGGTAAGTGTTTGTTAAAATCCTTAGTTTTGATGAACAACATTTTCTAACGTAAAAACCAGAACACATATGTCATTTCAACTACCGAATTTACCATATGCTTATGACGCATTGGAGCCGAATATCGATGCGCGCACCATGGAAATTCACCATACGAAACACCATAACGGATATACCACAAAACTGAACGGTGCCATAGAAGGCACGGCGCTGGAAGGTAAATCCATCGAAGAGATCCTGGGCGGCCTGGATATGGGAAATATGGCCGTCCGGAATAACGGAGGCGGATATTACAACCACTGCCTTTTCTGGGAAATCATGTCGCCGGACGGAGGTGGAGCGCCCGGAGGAGATCTGTCTGCGGCCATCAATTCGGCCTACGGTTCCTTTGACAGTTTTAAGGAGGCATTCAGCAACGCTGCGGCTACCCGCTTCGGTTCCGGCTGGGCCTGGCTTTGCGTCCATAATGGCGGCAAGGTAGAAATCTGTTCAACCCCGAATCAGGACAACCCATTGATGCCGGGTGTAGGCTGCGGCGGAACTCCCATCCTGGGCATTGACGTTTGGGAGCACGCCTATTATCTGAACTATCAGAATCGCCGTCCGGATTATATCTCGGCCTTTTACAACGTGATCAACTGGGCCAAGGTTGCCGAGAATTATGCGGCTCATAAGTAATTGAGCGCGATATACATAAATGGAAAACCCCGGGTTTCGCACCCGGGGTTTTTTTGTAGGATTACGGCAACAGAAAAGGGCAGAGAAAACCCTGCCCTTTTCATCCCAAATCTTACCATAAACTTAACCTACTTATGCTATGGCAGTACTAAATTACTGGGTTTA